>JAYUPP010000302.1:0-3269 GCA_043760045.1 Betaproteobacteria bacterium | reverse complement strand
TGAAGGCCACCGCTGCGGCCATGCTGGCGCATGCCGTGCAACTGGCGCGGCAGCATCCGCTGCCCGCCGCCGCCAGCAGCCCGGGCCGTGAAGCTGCAGCAGTGGCAGCGCGGTCGCAAGGAGCGCCGCAAGGAGCGCGGCAAGATCGGTCACAGGATCAGTCACAAGATCAGTCGCAAGCACAGTTGCCAGAGCCGCCGCTGCGCACCCACCGCTACCTGCAGGGCAACCTGGAGCGCAGCGAGCGTGCACAGATGCTGGCCGGCGACTGCACCCGCGCCGTGCTGCGCACGCTGCGCGGTGGCTTGCTGTCGGTGCCATTGCGCCCGGCGCCAGACGGCAGTTGCACGCACAGCGCTGCTTTCTAGCGCGGCCGTCTGCACGCGCTCCGCACGCGCTCCAGTCGCGCTTTGCACGCGCTTGGCGGCCGGGCGGCACGCCCTGAGCGCCGGGCCACCCGCCGCGCGGGCTGCGGGCCGGCGCGAACGCGGCTGCGGCTGCGGGCGCGGCCCTAACTTGCCTACACTGCGGTCAGCTCACCTTCTCCCGCACACAGACCCGGGCCCACCCCATGCGCATCGACTTCGTTTCCGACATCGCCTGCCCTTGGTGCGCCGTGGGGCTGAACGCGCTGGAAAAAGCCTTGCACAACATCGGCAGCGACATCCCGGTGGACCTGCACTTTCAACCCTTCGAGCTGAACCCGACGATGGGCCCGGAAGGTGCCAACGCCGGTGAATACCTCAAAAACAAGTACGGCATGGGCGACGAGCAGTTGGCCAGCAACCGGGCCACCATCCGCGCACGGGGCGCCGAGGTGGGTTTTGTTTTTGGCGACCGCTTGCGCGTCTGGAACACCTTCGACGCCCACCGCCTGTTGCACTGGGCGGCATTGCAGGGCCCTGGCGATGGGCCGCAACCCGACCGCGCGCGGGCGCTGAAACACGCACTGTTGCAGGCTTATCACGGCGCGGACCGCAACCCGGCCGACCCGGCGGTGCTGAAAGAACTGGCCGCCGACGTGGGCCTGGACCCCGACGCCGCAGCGCAGGTGCTGGCCAGCGACGCCTACACCGCCGAAGTGCGTAACGCCGAAAGTGAGTGGCAACGAGCCGGCATCCAGTCGGTGCCGGCCACGGTGGTGAACCGGCGCCATTTGATATCGGGTGGCCAGCCGGTGCAGGCTTTTGAAGAGGCGCTGCGGCGCATCGCGGCGGAGGGTTGAAAAAAAGCCTGCCCTTGCCATGACGCTGCTGGCCGTTCAAGACCTGCAGGTCACGCTGCAAACCGCACGCGGCCCCGCCGACGTGCTGCGGGGGGTGTCTTTCACGCTGCAGCGCGGCCAGACGCTGGGGTTGATTGGTGAATCGGGCTGCGGCAAAAGCATCACTGCATTGGCGCTGATGGGGCTGCTGCCCGAACAGGCGCGCACCACCGGCGCCATCCACTTCGACGGCCAGGACCTGACCCAACTGCCCGAACCCGCGCTGTGCAAACTGCGCGGCCGCCGCATCGGCATGGTGTTTCAAGAGCCGATGACGGCACTGAACCCGCTGCACACCATCGGTCACCAGGTGGCCGAGCCCTTGCGCTTGCACCTCGGCCTGAGCCGCAGTGCAGCGCGCGCGCAGGCGCTGCGTTTGCTGGACAAGGTGCAGTTGCCGCAGGCCGCGCAACGCCTGGGCGCTTACCCGCACCAGTTGTCGGGCGGCCAGCGCCAGCGGGTGGTGATTGCCATCGCGCTGGCCTGCGGCCCCAGCCTGCTGGTGGCCGACGAGCCCACCACGGCGCTGGATGTGACGCTGCAGCGCGAGGTGCTGCAGCTCATCAGCGAGCTGGTGCGCCAGGACGGCATGGCGCTGCTGCTGATCAGCCACGACCTGGGTGTGATGGCCGACACCGTGCAGCAGCTGCTGGTGATGTATGCCGGCACTGTTGTTGAAAGCGGCCCCACCGCTGCCGTGTTTGCAGGTCTGGCGCACCCTTACACACGCGGGCTGTACGCGGCGCGGCCGCGGCTGGGCCTGGCGCGCGGCACGCGGCTGGCCACCATCCGCGGCCGGGTGCCGGAACTGCACAACATGCCCACCGGCTGCGCCTTCGCGCCGCGCTGCGACCGTGCCACCGACGCCTGCCGCAGCGCGCCGCCTGCCGTGCGTGCTGTTGCGCCGTTAGGCGCCGGCCATGAAACACGCTGTCTGCATCCGCATGTCTGAGCCTGAAGACTGAGCGCCATGTCCGATCTTGCGGCTAACGCCCCACCGCTGCTGCAAGTGCAGCATTTAAGCAAACACTACCAACTGCCGCGCCAGCACCTGCTGGCCGCAGCGCCCGAGGTGCAAGCGCTGGACGACGTGAGCTTCACGCTGCAGGCCGGCAAGAGCCTGGGGGTGGTGGGTGAATCGGGCTCGGGCAAAAGCACCCTGGCACGGCTGGTGATGGCCCTCGAACGCCCCACCGCAGGCCAGGTGCTGCTGGCTGGCGTTGATCTGCACAGCCTGCCGGCGGCTGAGCTGCGCCGCACCCGCGCGCAACTGCAGATGGTGTTTCAAGACCCCTACGGTTCACTCGACCCACGCCGCACCGTGCTGCAAACGGTGGCCGAGCCGCTGGCCGTGCTGCTGGGTGCCAGCAAGGCCGAACAAGTGGAACGCGCGGCCGAGGTGCTGGACGCAGTGGGCCTGCGCAGCAGCGACGGCGCCAAATACCCGCACGAATTTTCAGGCGGCCAGCGCCAGCGCATTGCCATCGCGCGGGCGCTCATCACACGCCCGCAGCTCATCGTGGCCGACGAGCCCGTCAGCGCGCTGGACGTGTCGGTGCAGGCCCAGGTGCTGAACCTGATGCAGGACCTGCAAGACCGTTACGGCATCACCTACCTCTTCATCAGCCACGACCTGGCGGTGGTGGACCTGCTGTGCGACGATGTCATCGTGTTGCACCAGGGGCGCATCGTTGAACAGGGCCCGGCTGATGAAGTTTTCAGCCGGCCACAGCATGCCTACACGCAGCGGCTGCTGGCGGCGGTGCCGGGCGGGCCAGAAAGGTTGACCACACCATGACTTTGAAAATGTCCGGACGATCGTTCTCGACCTCAAGCTGCGGCGCAGCCGCCCGCTCGCGCGGCGCCGGCAAGGCAGCAGGGGTCACCAAAGGCTGCCGCTGCCAGGTGGCCCTCGCCATGGCGGCCCTGCTGCTGAGCAGTGCTTGTGCGGTGCAGCCGCCTGCATCAACGGCTGCTGCGGCGTCTGCCGTGTCTGCGCCACCAC
>JAYUPP010000301.1:0-3273 GCA_043760045.1 Betaproteobacteria bacterium | reverse complement strand
GACTGATGCCGCTTGCAAGACCCACCCTAGCCGAGCTGAAGGACCGCGCTGCGGCCGACATCGAGGCCGAACTTCCGGGCACCGATGCGCGCCTGCGCCGCAGCAACTTGAACGTGTTTGCGCGAGTGCACGGCGGCGCCATGCACTCGCTTTACGCTTACCTGCAGTGGCTGGCCGAGCAGCTGATGGTGGACACGGCCGAGACCGTGTTCCTGGACCGCTACGCCGGCATCTGGGGCGTGTTGCGCGTGCCCGCGGCCTTTGCTGAGGGCATGGTGGACGTCACCGGGTCCACGGGCGCTGTGGTGCCCACGGGCGCGCGCCTGCAGCGCAGCGACGGCGCCACCTTCACCGCCACGGCTGACGCCACGTTGGTGAGTGGCGCAGCCAATGTTGCGGTGGTGGCTGACGTGGCTGGTGCTGCAGGAAACGCCGGCGCTGGCACGCAGATGTCATTCGCCGAGCCTGTGCCTGGTGTGCTGGGTTCAGCTGTGGTGGCCACGGGCGGCTTGTCGCAAGGTGCAGACCGTGAGACCGACGAGGCGCTGCGTGCGCGTGTGCTGGCCCGCATACAGCAGCCGCCGATGGGCGGTGCAGCCGCGGACTACGTGGCATGGGCGCTTGAGGTGCCCGGCGTGACGCGCGCGTGGGTGTACCCGCTGGAAGGTGGCGTTGGCACGGTGGTGGTGCGCTTCGTGCGCGACAACGACGCCAGCTTCATCCCCGACTCCACCGAGGTGGCAGCGGTGCAGACGTACATCGGCGACCGCAAGCCCGTCACCGCTGCTGTCACGGTGCTGGCGCCCACAGCGTTGGCCATGAACATGACGATTGCGCTGACGCCCAACACGCTGGCCACGCGCACGGCGGTGGAGGCTGAGCTGGTGGACCTGCTGAAGCGCGAGGCCAAGCCGGGCGGCACCATCCTCATCAGCAAGCTGCGCGAGGCCATCAGCGTGGCGGCGGGCGAGACCAACCACGTGCTGAGCGTGCCGAGCGCAGACGTGGCGCACACGGCCGGGCAGATGCCCGTGCTGGGCACCATCACCTGGGTCTGACGATGGGACAAGTTCGCCGCCTCACTGAAGACGACGGCATCGGCATGACCGATGACCCGACTGGCCAGCGCCTGCGTGTGCGTGTGCGGCGCGAGGTGGTGGCGTTCCTTGCCGACCTGGCCAACGCTGCGCGGGCGGACCTGGGGCCTGGCTTGGTGGCGTTCAACTCGTCTTTGAACTACCCGACAGGCAGCATCGGTGCGGCCGTGAAGACCATCCTGCTGGGCGGAGGTGTTGGCGGTGGACCCATCGACCCTGGTGTGCTCGTGGCGGCGCTCACGGGCCTGCTGGGGCCCGACCAGCTCACAACGACGCTGCGCTCGCGCATCGACACCATCGACCAGCCAGGTGGCCTGACGGCGCAGGTAGCGGCGCTGACCACGACCTTCGGTAGCACCGCTGCAGCGGCAACGAGTGCAGCCAACGCGGCTACCAGCGCCACCAACGCGGCTGCTGCCCAAGCTGCCGCTGTGGCAGCCAACAATGCTGCCGCGGTGAGTGCCGGCAATGCGCTCACCAGCGCCACCAGCGCCGATGCCGCGCGGGTCACTGCAGAGACTGCCTCAGGAAGCGCAGCAACTTCAGCGACCCAGGCGGCTACGTCGGCCACCAGCGCGTCCGGGTCTGCGGCGACGGCATCTACTGAGGCCATCACAGCGGCCACGGCTGCTGCGGGGGCGAGCGGGTCTGCGACTGCTGCAGCCACGTCGGCGGGCAGCGCTTCGTCTTCAGCTACCGCTGCGGCCACGAGCGCGACTGTGGCTGAGCAGCGCCGTTTGGACGCGCAGACCTTTGCAGGCGCTGCACTCGTCAGTGCAAACAGCGCCGCAGCATCAGCCAGCACAGCTCAAGGCTCGGTGGTGTCGGCGAGCAGCCAGGCTGGCCTTGCCGCCACCGCGCGAGGCGATGCCGAAAACGCATCGACTTCAGCGGCCACTGCTGCTGCAAGTGCAGCGGTTTCGGCCACCAATGCAGCCAACTCTGAGGCGACCGCATCAACGCAAGCGAGTCTGGCAGCGACGTCAGCAAATGCCGCCGGAAACAGTGCAACAGCAGCATCAGGATCAGCGTCGAGTGCAGCCACGGCTGCTACTGCGGCGGGCACGGCTGCATCTGCTGCCGTATCCGCCAAGGTGTCGGCAGAGACGGCTGCGAGCAGTGCTTCCGTGAGCAGCGGTAGTGCGGCCACCGCTGCAACGCAGGCTTCAGGGTCGGCCGCCGCTGCGGCTGCCTCCTACAGCTCAACGGTTGCTGCAACAGGATCCCTCACCGCCCAAGTCAACACCTTGCAAACGGCCGTGGCGGGCCCTGATGGCTTGTCGGCGCAGCAAGTGCTGAAGGTGTCGGCGACTCGATCCGATGGCAAAAAGGTCTATGGTGCTGTCGGCGTTGCAGCTTCTGCTGTAGGCGATGCCGGTGAGTCGCAGATCCTTCTGGACGCGTCGAAGATCTTGCTGGTGCCAGGGTCGGACTTGAACGCCTCGCCCACAAACATGATGGTGCTGGGGCTGGTTGACGGGGTTGCCACGTTGATCGTGCCGGCCGCGCGCATTGGGGATGCGACCATTGGAACGCTGAAGGTGTTGGCCAACGCCTTCACAGATGTGGTTTCGACGGTGGTCGAGTTCGACGACTATGCGTTCCCGAATCCGCACGGTGTCCAGGACCGCATCTTTGCGTTCAAAGAGGTGGCCAACACAACGACTGGACCCTTTTCAGTTGAAGTGACGTTGTCTGCATATCGCAAGCTCACAACACCATCCGGCATGGTCGGCACGACCAACCTCCGAACCTTCTTGGCCATCGAGAACCGAACGGACTTCGTCGCCGTCTCTTCACTTCAGGACTGGACGCCAGAGCTAATCTCTGCACAAGGGCCCGGGGTGACCAGCCCCTGGGTGCGCGAGTCAATGGCTTTTGAACTGACGATTCCGGCAGGCAAGACATTTCGATTTACACCCTACTCCAGGGTGTCGCCGCTTGTAGGCAGTTTTGGGAACGTCTCTCTGCTCACGCAAGCCTTTTCGATGCGCGTGACCTCGTGCAAACGTTGAGTCGAGATGCATGACGATCATCGACCACATCTACCTCGTGAACGAGGGTGGCATATCGCTGCTGTATGGCGATGCTTACCTGATCTGGGACTTGCCCATGCTTGAAGACTTGCGGCAACGCTTTGGCCTTGTGGTGGCCACACAGGACGACTACGCACAGG
>JAYUPP010000300.1:0-3277 GCA_043760045.1 Betaproteobacteria bacterium | reverse complement strand
AGCAGCACCATGGCAACGCCCCGCGCAAAACCTGCAGTCTATGGGCGGCGAAAACCCCTGTGCGCCAGCGCGCGTGCCGTGGGCGCAGCGCCCAGGGTCTATGCCTTCGCCTTCGCCTTCGCCTTTGCGTTTGCCTTTGCCTGTGCCTCCGTGCGCGCGGTGATTCGGGTGCCTCACTGCAACCGAGGCCGCGCCCACAACCAAGCCGCGCCGCCGATGCACACCATCGCCGCCGAGGTGAGCGCAAGTGCCGCGGTCGAGTGCATCACCAGCGGCGTCACCACCCCGGCAACCAGTGCGCTCGACAGCCCGCCGATGCACGACTGCAGTGACGACGCCATGCCGCGGCGCAGCGGCGCTTCGTCGAGCACCAACAGCGTCACCACAGGCACCATCAGCGCCCAGCCGAACGAGTACGCCGCAATCGGCCACAGCGCCGTCCATACGGTGGGAACCCACAGCAGATTCAGCGCCAGATTGACCAGCGTGGCTGCGCCCATGACGGTGAAGCCGTAGCGAATCTGGCGTTTCGGCGGCACCCGACCGGCCAACCGGCCCGAGGTGTATGCGCCACCCATGATTCCGGCGATGGTCAAGATGAACAGCCAGAAAAACTGGTCGGGGGCCAGCGCCAGGTGGCCGCCCAAAAACACCGGTGCCGCCAGCACATAGACAAACATGCCGTTGAACGGCACGCCGCTGGCCAGCGCCAACGCCACGAAGCGCGGGTTGCCAAGCAGCTCGGCGTAGCCACGCATCAGATTGCGAAAGTTCAAAGGCTGCCGCTGCGCCCGGTGCAGCGTCTCCGGCAGCCACCGGTAGTTGGCCCACCAGAGCGCCGCACCGATCCACGTCAAAAACCAGAATATCGGCTGCCAGCCCAACTGCACGAACAACACGCCACCAATCAGCGGTGCGATGGCGGGGGCGATGCCGAAGTAAATCGTCACCTGCGACATCACCCGCTGCGCATCGGCCGGGGCAAACATATCGCGTATCACCGCGCGAGAAACCACCAGCCCAGCGCCCGCGGCCATGCCTTGCAACGCACGGAAAAACACCAATGTGCCGATGCTCGGCGACAGCGCACAACCGGCCGACGCCAGCGTAAAGACCGCCACGCCCCACAGCACCACCGGGCGGCGACCCACGCTGTCCGACAACGCGCCGTGCAGCAGGTTCATCAGCGAAAAGCCGAGCAGGTACGCCGACAAGGTTTGCTGCATCTGCGCCGGCGTGGCACCTATCGACGTGGCGATGCCGCTGAACGCTGGCAAGTAGGTGTCGATCGAGAACGGACCCAACATGCCCAGGCATGCCAGCAGCACCGACAGCGCCCAGCGCGGTCGGCGCCAGAGCGTGGCAGCGTCAGGGTTCATTGGATCCGATCGTTCGAAGGCTGTATGCGCCCCTCGGCGCACCGTCTTTCAAAAAGCCAATTGCAAAAGTGTGAAGCGAGCCGATAGGCCGGATTCTGTGCATCTCAACTTCTTGCGAAACCGAAACGTGACCGCCATTCCTCTGGGCCGTGCATCGCTGCACGGCTCGGTGCCACCTACCCGCCAGCTCCGCGAGCGACATCAACGCTGGCCTATTTGGTGTTGCTGCGCGCAGAGATTGCTCGTTTCACCCGAGCCATGATGTGATCCCAGCGCGTTTGTCGGCTTGCTTGGCTGGCTTGCGCCAGCGGCTCACCAAACATCCGCGCCGGGCACCACGGCCCGACTCGTCTCTGTAGCTCTGATCCTCACCTCACGGTGGACAGCCGTTAGCTGCTGCGCTGCTCTGTGCAGTCCGGACCTTCCTCCAGTGCGCTCTTTCGAGACCATGCACCAGCGGCGGTCTGACCCGCTTCACGCCTTGATTATCGGGGTTGGTCGCGGCAGGCAGAAGGGAACACGCGCCATCGCGCAGCCGCCGTTAATTGGAATCGCGCAGCCGCGCGATGCGCTCTTCCATCGGTGGGTGCGTCGACAGCAGCGCCATCATGCCGCTCGGCCGTGCGCTGATGCCCATCGCGGCCATTGCCTTGGGCATCTCGCCGGGGTCGAAGCCGCCGAGGCGCGCCAGTGCGTTGATCATCGGCTGCTTGTTGCCCAGCAAGCTGGCAGCGCCGGCGTCGGCACGAAACTCACGCTGCCGCGAAAACCAGGCCACCACCAGCGCGGCAAGTCCGCCGAGCAACACGTCCATCACCAAGGTGGTGACCATGTAGCCGATGCCGGGACGCTCGCTGTTGTTGCGCAAAATCATGCGGTCGACCACGTAGCCGACCACGCGCGACACGAACACCACGAAGGTGTTCATCACACCTTGGATCAGCGTCATCGTCACCATATCGCCGTTGGCTACGTGCGCCACTTCATGGCCGATCACCGCCTCGACTTCTTCGCGTGTCATCGACTGCACCAAGCCGGTGGACACCGCCACCAGCGCCGAGTTCTTGAAAGCGCCGGTGGCGAATGCATTCGGCGCTCCGTCGTAGACTGCCACTTCGGGCATCGAAATACCGGCCTTCTCAGCGAACCGCGCGACGCTTGCGACCAGCCACTGGTGGGTTGCATCGGGTGAATCGTTGATGACCTGCGCGCCGGTGCTCCACTTGGCCACCGGCTTGCTGATCAGCAACGAAAAAATCGCACCGCCAAAACCCATCAACAGCGAAAACCCAAGCAACGCACCGAGATCGATGCCGCCTGCGCTCAAGAAGCGGTTCAAGCCCAACAGGTTGACGACGATGCCGAGCACCACCATCACCGCAACGTTGGTCAGTAAAAACAAGGCAATGCGTTTCATGGCGTCTTTCTATAAGTAGGCAGCGGTTGCAGGACTGGATATGGCGGATGCCGCAGCAATTTTCAAGGGCTCACGCTGCGGGCGAAACACGGTGGCGTCGTCATAGAACCCTGCTTGTTGATTCAGGTTCCACCAGCCCGGCACGCCCAGCACCGGCAGCGGCAGCCACGGTTTGCAGGCCAGATGCTGCGGCGTGACTGCTGTTGCCAGCCAGTGTTGCGGGTCATCGGCGTTGCTCGGCACCAACCATACGTGCGCAGTGATGGGCTTGCGCGGCTGCTGCAGCTTGTCGAGCAAGGCATGGCCGAACAGCGTCAGGCGCGCTTCAGCCCAGCGCGTGCGGTGCGTGACGAACAGCGCGTGCCAATCGCGGCGTTGCAATGCATTGACCAGCGGCGGCGGTGCTTGCAGCCATGCCGCGTTTTCATCGAACAGCGTCAGCGCATCGCGCACCGCACCGCGCCGCGCGGCCACGGTGTCA
>JAYUPP010000299.1:0-3277 GCA_043760045.1 Betaproteobacteria bacterium | reverse complement strand
CCAAACACTGGCAGCGCTTGAGTCGGGCCGCGCCGCGCCGCGCCGAGATCGCCTCAGAGCCTCATTGCCGGGGTGGAGACACAGCAGGGGCGCGGATTTCGAGTCGGTACGCAACTACAACGAACAAGCCGTTTTTGCCACCGTGATGGACCGCGCCGACGACTACCCCGGCTTGGCGCCCGACCTTGAATAACGCTCAGAGTTGCTGGCCGACGTGGCGTGTGTGGCACTCAACCGAATGCCGCCGCGTTACATCCGCCACGCGGCCGACTTCGTGTTTTACCTGAGCGAAAAAAAAGAACGCCGCGAAATCGATCGCCAGCTGATGGATGCGGTAGCACATGCTTTCAGCTTTGTGCAGGCGCGCACGGCGATGCGGGCACGCGCCTGCCTGCCTGCCTGCCTGCAAGCCCCGGCGCCGGGCTTGCGGCAAGATGTTCCGCAAAGTCGGCGTCAAAGTCGGCGTCAAGGTCAGTCGCGCGGTGCCTTGCGCGGTTTGCTCGCCGGTTCGCTTTTGGCGGGCCGTGTCAACACGGTGGGGAAACTCACCGGCAGCGGGTTCGGGAAATCGCGGCTGTAGTGCAGGCCGCGGCTTTCGTGCCGGCGCAAGGCTGAGCGCACGATGAGTTCAGCGCACACCACCAGGTTGCGCAGCTCCAGCAGGTCGCGGTTAACGCGGAAATTGGCGTAGTACTCCAGCGTTTCTTCGCGCAGCAGCTTGATGCGGTGCAGCGCCCGTTCCAGCCGCTTGGTGGTGCGCACGATGCCCACGTAGTTCCACATCAAGAGGCGCAACTCGTCCCAGTTGTGGCTGATCACCACCTGCTCGTCGGCGTCTTCCACCTGGCTTTCGTCCCAGGCGGGCAGTTGTGGTGTTAGCGCCTGTGGCTGGCGCAGGATGGCGGCGGCGCAGCTGTTGCCCAGCACCACACATTCCAGCAGCGAATTGCTGGCCAGCCGGTTGGCGCCGTGCAGCCCGGTGTAGGTGGTTTCGCCCACTGCATACAGGCCCGGCAGGTCGGTGCGGCCGTCGAGGTCGGTGACGACACCGCCGCAGGTGTAGTGCGCTGCCGGCACCACCGGTATCGGCTGGCGCGCGATGTCGATGCCCAGTTGCAGGCAGCGGGCGTGGATAGTGGGAAAGTGTTCTTTCAGGAAGGCCTCACCCAGGTGGCGTGCGTCCAGCCACACGTGGTCCAGCCCGTGTTTTTTCATCTCGAAGTCGATGGCGCGGGCCACGATGTCGCGCGGCGCCAGTTCCAGCCGCTCGTCGTGCGCGGCCATGAACCGGGTGCCCACGCCGTCACCGGCGGCGGTGTTGGGCAGTGTCAGATAAGCACCTTCACCGCGCATGGCCTCGGTGATCAGCAGGCTGCGCTCCTGCGGGTGATAAAGGCAGGTGGGATGGAACTGGATGAATTCCATGTTGCCGACGCGGCAGCCGGCGCGCCAGGCCATCGCGATGCCGTCGCCGGTGGCCGTTTCCGGGTTGCTGGTGTAGCGGTACACCTTGCCCACACCGCCGGTGGCCAGCACCACGGCCGAGGCCGCCAAAGTCTCGACGCGGCCCTGGTCCAAGTTGAGCGCGTAAACGCCGTAGCAGGTTGATGTTTCCTGGCGCTTCAGCTGGCGTGAGGTGATCAGGTCCACCGCCATCCAGCGTTCACGCAGTTCAATGCGCGGGTGTTCACGGGCACGCTGCAGCAGTGTGTCGTGTATGGCCTTGCCGGTGGCGTCGGCCGCGTGTGCAATGCGGCGCACCGCGTGCCCGCCTTCGCGCGTGAGGTGCAGGCCCAGCGGGCCTTCGGGGTCGGGCGAAAAGGGCACACCGGCGTTCACCAGCCAGCGTATGGCGTCGGCACTGCGCTCGGCAATGAAGCGCGCGGTGTGTTCATCAACGATGCCGGCGCCGGCGTCCTGCGTGTCGCGCACATGGCTTTCGATGCTGTCGTCGGCGCCCAGCACGCCGACGATGCCACCCTGCGCCCAGGCTGTGGCGCTTTCAGTCAACGCGCGCTTGGCCACGATGATGACGTTGCGCTGCGCTGCCAGTTCCAGCGCCACCGTCAATCCCGCCAGTCCGGCCCCGACAACCACCACCGGCGCGCTGCTGTCAGGGTTGCTTGCAAAAGTCGTCATGCGCAGCCTGGTGTAGCGTCACCTCGGGCTTGGGCAACGGCAGGCGCACATTCTAGGTTCGCCACACCGCTGGCCCGATTGCAGGCCCCATCGCGCAGGTGTTTGCAGTGCTTACGGGTCAAGCTAGGGGGCCCCCTCGTGCAGGGGATGTTTTCAACCAGCGCCCGGCTCAAACATTGCCGGACGCGTTCCTACACGAGGAGTCTTCCCGCCATGAAGCTGCAGCCATTCCGCAAAACCGTCGTTGCCCTGGGCCTGTCCTGTGCCCTGGGCTCATCCTGGGCCGACCTGGATATTTCTTATGCCATCACCGGGCCCGTGGGCTTAAGCGTTGACGGCGTGGGCAGCAACTTTGCTGCCGTCGGCAATGTGCAGGCCAACATACCTGTTGGCGCCACCATTCTGAAAGCCTTTCTCTACAGCGCTGGTTTGCCGTCGCCGTTCTACGCCCAGGCGCCCACCACGCTGGCTGCTTACAACGGGGCGGGCATCACCCTGGCCGGCACTACCATCAACAACTTTGACACCATCGTCGGCGCTACCAGCGACCGCGTCGACATCGGCCGCTGGTTCACGGCCCGCGCCGACGTCACCGCATTGGTCACCTCGTTGACCGCTGGTGCGGCCGTCAACAGCTTTTCGTGGGCCGTGACCGAAGGCAGCTTGAACACGATGATCGACGGTGAAGTGCTGGCCATTGCCTATTCGCTGCCCGGCCTCACCAATGCGACGGTGGCGTTTCTGGACGGCGGTCAGCGCACTGGCGGCGAGTCCACCACCATCAACTTCGTCAACCCGCTGGGCGACCCTACGGTTGCTGGTTATGCCGCCGCGTTTGGCATCGCCAGTTCATTCAGTTGCTGCAACCAGGCGTCGCACATCGCCGTCAACGGCACCGTGCTCAGCACCATGGCCGGCAACAACAACGACGGTGATGATGGCGCGGGCACCGACGGTTCGCTGATCACTGTGGGCGGCATCGGTGACGACCCCAGCAACAACGTCGGCAGCTACGCCAGCGACGATGAGCTGTACGACCTGCGGCCCTTTTTGTCGCAAGGCAACACCTCGGTCAACATCCGCACCAGCAACGCCACCAACGACGACAACATCTTCTTCGCCCATCTGTATTTCACCG
>JAYUPP010000298.1:0-8495 GCA_043760045.1 Betaproteobacteria bacterium | reverse complement strand
CCACGGCGCAGGCCATGCAGGCCAGTGAAACCGATGCCGACTTGTTGGCCATGGCCAAAGAAGAAATCGGCGCCGCGAACGCCGACCTGCACAGGCTGCAAGACGAGCTGCAGCAGGCACTGATACCGCGCGATCCCGACGACGAACGGGCCGCGTTTGTGGAAATTCGCGCCGGCACTGGCGGTGATGAATCGGCACTGTTTGCCGGCGACCTGGCGCGCATGTACCTGCGCTACTTTGAACGCCAGGGCTGGCGCACCGAGGTGCTCAGCGAAAGCACAGCCGAGCTCGGCGGCTACAAAGAACTGGTGCTGCGGGTGGACGGCGAGCAGGCTTACGGCCGGCTGCGTTTTGAGTCGGGCGGCCATCGTGTGCAACGCGTGCCGACAACAGAAAGCCAGGGCCGCATCCACACCAGCGCTTGCACGGTGGCCGTGATGCCCGAGCCCGACGAAGCCGAAGAAGTGCAGTTGAACCCGGCCGAGCTGCGCATCGACACCTTTCGCGCCAGCGGCGCCGGTGGCCAGCACATCAACAAAACCGACAGCGCGATCCGCATCACCCACCTGCCCACCGGGCTGGTGGCCGAGTGCCAGGACGACCGCAGCCAGCACCGCAACAAGGCCAAAGCGATGGCGGTGCTGGTGGCGCGGTTGCGCGAAAAAGAGCGCAGCGAGCGGGCAGCCAAGGAAGCGGCGACGCGCAAGGGGCTCGTCGGCAGCGGCGACCGCAGCGACCGCATCCGCACCTACAACTTTCCGCAGGGCCGCTTGACCGATCACCGTATCAATCTGACGTTATACAAACTGCAACAGATCATGGACGGCGATCTGCACGATGTGGTGCTGGCCCTGCAGGCTGCGCGCGCCGCAGAGCAGCTGAGCCAACTGGAGGCCGGCGCGGCCTGATGGCAGGGCGCCGCAGCGGCTGCGGGTAACAAAACCCATGTTGATACGCGAAGCACTGCAGGCGGCCGCGCAACAAGGCGTGGCGCGGCTCGACGCCCAGCTGCTGCTGGTGCATCTGCTGACGACGGTGGTGCCGGTGGCGGGCGCAGTGCCCGACATCACGCGCAGCTGGCTGCTGGCCCACGACGACCAGCGGCTTTCGCTGCTGCAAGGCCAGGCCTGGGCGGCGGCGCTGGCGCGTCGCGCGGCCGGTGAGCCGCTGGCCTACATCGTGGGCGAGCAGCCGTTTTGTGGCCTGCGGTTGAAGGTGACAACGGCGGTGCTGATACCCCGGCCAGAAACCGAGGGCCTGGTGGACTGGGCTGTGGAATGTCTGAACGCATTGCAACGCCCGCAGCCGCGTGTGCTGGACCTGGGCACCGGCAGCGGCGCCGTCGCGCTGGCCATCCAGCACCGCTGCGCCTACGCCCGCGTGTGGGCCACCGACATCAGCCCCGCAGCACTGGCGGTGGCGGCTGAAAACGCGCAGCGTCTGCAGCTGGGCACCGTGGCTTGGGTCTGCGCCAACTGGTGGGCACCACTTGAGCCCGCCACCGCCACTGCCACCGCCACCCTTGGCGGGCAGGCCGACCACAGCGCTTCGTTCGCCACCGCAGGCCCGTTTGACCTGGTGGTCAGCAACCCGCCCTACATCGCACCCGGCGACAGCCATCTGGCCGCCTTGCAGCACGAGCCGGGCAGCGCGCTGGTGGGCGGTGGCGACGATGGGCTGGCCGATCTGCGGCAGATCATCAGCGGCAGCAGAAACCGGCTCGCGCCCGGCGCCTGGCTGCTGCTGGAACATGGCCACGACCAAGCCGATGCGCTGCACGCGGCGCTGCTGCAAGCCGGTTTTGAGCAGCCACAGACGCGCTCCGACCTGGCCGGGCTGCCGCGCTGCACCGGCGCGCGCTGGCCCTTGCACGCGCGCGCCCCGCGCTGAAGCCGCGTGCCACTTTTCCGGCCTCACGGCTTGCCAGAGCCGGCGCGGTCGCAATCGCCACAAATAGGGGTGCCCTGCCACCCGCTTCTGGCGCATCATGGCGCTGCAGGCGGGTCATCATGAAGCAGCCGTTTGTCCACCTTTCACCACCGGGGAGCCTATGAAAGCCGTCATCAGCCGCTCCAAGGTCGCCACCGTCGTCATCGCTGCAGGCTTGTCGTGCGCCTGCCATGCGGGCCCTGGGTTGGCGACGCCGCAAGCCGAAACTTGGTGGCCGCAATGGCAGGCGCGCCTGAGCCTGCAGGTTTTGCCGCTGACGGGCCATAGCAACGCGCCCCTGGCGCTGACGCAGCAGCGTGGCGTTCAAGGCGGCGCTGTGCTGGGCGACTACTACTTTTCGCGCCAGCTGGCTGGCCACTTCCGGGCCAGCGGCGGGCTGATGGTGGGAAGCCTGGGTGGCGCGCCCGTCAGCTTCGTGGCTGCACCTACAGCGGCATCAACACCGGCGCGCCTCGGTCTGGCGCTGGCCAGTGCTGCTGCGCCGGCACCCGGCACGCCGGCCAGCGAGAGCGCTGAAGCCGTGCCTTACCTGGGTTTCGGTTACGCCGGCAGCCTGTGGCGCGACAGCATTGCGTTGACGGCCGACCTGGGCCTGGTGTCCGAGCGGCCCAGCGCTGCCGGCAGCGTGGGCCGCGCTGTGTTCGGCAACCAGGGCATGAACCAGGCGCTGCGCGACATGCGCCTGTCCCCGGTGCTGCAACTGGGCATGCGCTACAAGTTCTGACAGCGGTTTGCCGCATACTCGGCGGCTTCACAATTCAGACAGCAGAAAGCCATGGCCATGAGCGACGTGCAACAGCGCATCGAAGATCTCGTCAAAAACAACCGTGTCATGCTTTTCATGAAGGGCTCGGCGCAGTTTCCGATGTGCGGTTTTTCAGGCCGCGCCATCCAGGTGCTGAAAGCCTCGGGCGCCACCGATATCAAAACCTTCAACGTGCTTGAAGACGATGGTGTGCGCCAAGGCATCAAAGACTACGCGCAGTGGCCCACGATTCCGCAGCTTTATGTGGACGGTGAATTTGTCGGCGGCTCGGACATCATGACCGAGATGTACGAGTCCGGTGAACTGAAACAGCTGCTGACCAAGGCCTGATTTGAGCGCTGCGGCGCCAGCAGGGCCGGCGCTGCCTGGTGCAGCTTCGCGCCCGCCGCAGGACCGGGCCGGGCCGGTGATTGGGCCCATCCGCCTGGTGGTCGGCATCACAGGCGCCACCGGTGCCATTTACGCCACCCAGCTGCTGCAGCGCGCGCGTGCGCTGGGCCTTGAAACGCATCTGGTGGCCACGCCTTCGGGTGTGTTGAACGCACACCATGAACTGGGCCTGGACCGCAAGGGCCTGGAGGCTTTGGCCGACCACGCCTACGCACCCGGCGACATCGGCGCCTGCCTGGCCAGCGGCAGTTTCAACACCGCCGCGATGGTGGTGGCGCCGTGCTCGATGAAAACGCTGGCGGCAATAGCACACGGCTTTTCAGACAACCTGCTGACGCGCGCCGCCGACGTCACACTGAAAGAGCGCCGCCGCCTGCTGCTGATGGTGCGCGAAACGCCCTTCAACCTGGCGCACTTGCGCAACATGACGGCGGCCACCGAAATGGGCGCCATCATCTTTCCACCGCTGCCGGCGTTTTATTTGCGCCCCACCAGCATCAGCGAGATGGTGGCCGAAAGTGTGGAAAGGGTGCTGGCGCTGCTGGCGCTGCCAGGGGCCACACCACAGCAGTGGCGCGGGCTGTAAGCGAGTGCTTGACTTTTGGTGTTAGCTCACCGAGTCAAGCCGCCACATCCCACTGCCGCCTGGCACCAAAAACCAGGTTCGGATATTCAGCCCGGCCGCGGCTGCCGTTGTAGCGGCCGAGTGCCAAAAACAGGTCGCCACGTTCGCGGTCCAGGTAGTGGCGCAAGATCACGCAGCCAAAACGCAAGTTGGTCTGCAGATGAAACAGCCGCTTGTCGTCGCCGTCGCCAATGGCACGCACCCAGAACGGCATCACCTGCATGTAGCCGCGGGCGCCGGCGCTGCTGATGGCGTATTTGCGAAAGCCGCTTTCCACCTGGATCAGGCCCAGCACGAGTGCGGTTTCCAAACCCGCGCGCCGGCTTTCGTACCAGACGGTTTCCAGAAACTCGATGCGCGTGTGGTGCTCGGCCTTGCGGCGTTTCAGTCTGTCGCTGCTGGCGCCCAACCAGCGCAAATAGGCCATGCGGGCTTCGATCGGGTCGAGCCGCACTTTGGGCGGCGCCGCATCGGCAACCGATGCCGCCAGTGCCGTGCGCACCGCGTCCACCAGCGGCTCTTCCTGCTGCGGCCCCGCGCGCGCTGAGCGCCAGGCGAGGGCCGGCGCCAGCGCAGCGGTCAGCAGCAGCGCGCGGCGCTGCACAGCACCCGTCATGCGCTGGCTGCAGCTTTCAGCGCCGGCTTCACCTGGGTGTGCAATGCGGCCTTCACGGCGGCTGCCACCTGCGCCACCGCACCCGCCAGCGCCACCTCTTGCGCGGCGGCCTCGCGGCGGCCCTGCACTTCCACCGTGCCCGCCTTCAAGCCGCGATCAGAGATCACCACCCGCAGCGGCACGCCGATCAGTTCCCAGTCGGCAAACATGGCGCCGGGCCTCTCGCCGCGGTTGTCGAGCACGACGTCCACACCCAGCGCCTGCAAGTCGTCGTGCAAGCGGTCGGCAGCGGCGCGCACACCTTCGCTGCGGTCATAACCGATGGGGCACACGGCGACCTGGAAAGGCGCCATCGCCATCGGCCAGATGATGCCGCGCTCATCGAAGTTTTGTTCGATGGCCGCACCCAGCAAACGCGTCACGCCGATGCCGTAACAGCCCATCACCATCAGTTGCGGCTTGCCGTTTTCGTCCAGGAACGTGGCTTTCATCGGTTCGCTGTATTTGGTGCCGAGCAAAAACACGTGGCCCACTTCAATGCCGCGCTGGATGGCCAGCACCCCCCGGCCGTCGGGTGACGGGTCGCCGGCCACCACGTTGCGCAGGTCGGCAACCAAGTCGGGCTCGGGCAGGTCGCGGCCCCAGTTCAGGCCGGTGTAGTGAAAGTCGGCCGCATTGGCGCCGCAAACAAAGTCGGCCATCAGCGCCACCGTGCGGTCGGCCACCACCTTCACCGGCTTGATACAGGCGACAGGCCCCAGGTAACCGGGCTTGCAACCAAAGTGATCTTCAATTTCAACCACGGTGGCAAAACGGAAACCGCCTTTGAGGCCCGCCACCTTGCCGGCCTTGACTTCGTTCAGGTCGTGGTCGCCGCGCACCAGCAACAGCCAGATCACGCTTTTGATGACATCGCCGGCGGCGTTTTTCTCGTCGGTGGCCAGCACAAGAGACTTCACGGTCTGCGTCAACGGCAGGCCCAGCAAAGCCGCCACATCGGCGCAGGTGCTTTTGCCCGGTGTCGGCGTTTTGGCCATGGCCTGCGTGGCTGCGCCGCGCGAGGGCAACAGCGCCACGCCTTCGGCCATTTCGATGTTGGCGGCGTAGTCGCTGCCCGGGCAGTAGACGATGGCGTCTTCGCCGGTGTCGGCGATCACCTGAAACTCTTGCGACAGGTCGCCACCGATGGCGCCACTGTCGGCGGCCACAGCGCGATAGGTCAGGCCCATGCGGTCGAAGATGGCACCGTAGGCCACCCGCATCGCGTCGTAGCTGCGGCCGCCCGCTACCATGTCGCGGTCAAAGGAGTAGGCGTCTTTCATCGTGAATTCACGCCCGCGCATGACGCCAAATCGCGGCCGACGCTCGTCACGAAACTTGGTCTGGATGTGATAAAAATTGCGCGGCAGTTGTTTGTAGCTGCGCAGTTCCTGGCGTGCGATGTCGGTGATGACTTCTTCGCTGGTGGGCTGGATGATGAAGCTGCGGTCGTGGCGGTCTTTCACGCGCAGCAACTCAGGGCCATAAGCCTGGAAACGCCCTGACTCTTGCCACAGCTCGGCCGGCTGCACCACCGGCATCAGCAGCTCAACGGCACCGGCGCGGTCCATCTCTTCGCGGATGATGGCCTCCACCTTGCGTATGACCCGCAGCCCCATCGGCATGTAGCTGTAGATGCCCGCGGAAAGGCGCTTGATCATGCCGGCGCGCATCATCAGCTGATGGCTCTTGACTTCAGCGTCTGCCGGCGCTTCCTTGAGGGTGGAAATAAAGGTCTGGGTGGCTTTCATGGGCTCGCAGCTTGCACGCCAAGTGACTGCGCTCACGAGCCCTGCACACGCTGTTCAGCGCATGCGGGTTATCCAGAGTTCGCGCTGCGCACAGAGCCGGTGCAATAATGAAATCAGTGAAAAATTCGGGGTCTGATTATGCTCGACAGGGAAGGCTTCAGGCCCAATGTCGGCATCGTGCTGTTGAACGCCCGCAACCAGGTTTTTTGGGGCAAGCGACTGCGCACACACTCGTGGCAGTTTCCACAAGGCGGCATCAAATACGGTGAATCGCCTGAGCAGGCGATGTTGCGAGAGCTGCACGAAGAAGTTGGGCTCAAGCCTGAACATGTGCTGATCGTCGCGCGCACGCGCGACTGGCTGCGTTACGAGGTGCCCGACCATTTCATTCGCAAAGACGCACGCGGGCACTATCGGGGCCAAAAGCAGATCTGGTTTTTGCTGCGCCTGGTGGGCCGCGACAGCGACATGAACCTGCGCGCCACCGACCACCCCGAATTTGATGCCTGGCGCTGGAACGACTATTGGGTGCCGTTGGAAATGGTGATCGAGTTCAAGCGCAATGTGTATGAGATGGCGCTGACCGAGCTGGCGCGTTTTTTGCCTCGCGCGCACAACCCGAACCGTTACCTTCGAGCAGGCTTGCGCGGCCCGCAGCTGGACCACGATGCCGAGTCCAGCGGCAATGATTGGGTGCCAGGGCCCAATGTAGAAGATCAAACCTAACGGCTGGTTTGCCCGACAGCGCAGCACGCAGATTGCTGCCCGCCGGCAGCCAAGCTTCAGGTCAGCACCAGGTTCGTGCGATGTATGAGTTCGGGCTCGTTGGCGTAGCCCAGCAAAGCTTCGATCTGCGCCGAAGGTTTGCGTGCAATCAAACGCGCTTCGGCGGCCGAATAGTTGGCCAGGCCACGCGCCAGTTCCTGCCCTTGCGGGCTGCGCACCGATATCACGTCGCCCCGCACAAATTCGCCCTGCACGTCCTGCACGCCGATGGGCAGCAGGCTCTTGCCTTCGTCACGCAGCTTGGCCACCGCGCCGGCGTCCACCTGCACCGAGCCGCGCAACTGCAGGTGGTCCAACATCCACTGTTTGCGCGCTGTCTGCTTGGGCGTGGTGGCGACCAGGGTCGTGCCGATGCGTTCACCGGCGGCCAGGCGCAGCAGCACATCGGTTTCACGGCCCCAGGCGATGACGGTGCTGGTGCCGCTACCGGCTGCACGTTTGGCAGCCAGCACTTTGGTCAGCATGCCGCCACGGCCGATGCTGGAGCCGGCGCCGCCGGCCATCGTTTCCAGCGCCGGGTCGCCAGCTGTCGCTTCGTCGATGAAACGCGCTGCCGGGTCTTTGCGCGGGTCGGCCGCGTACAGGCCGCGCTGGTCGGTAAGGATCACGTACAGGTCGGCGTCCACGAGGTTGGCCACCAGGGCGCCCAAAGTGTCGTTGTCGCCAAAACGGATCTCGTCGTTGACGACGGTGTCGTTTTCGTTGATGACCGGTATCACCTTCAGCGCCAGCAGCGTGAGCAGCGTGGAACGGGCGTTCAGGTAACGCTCGCGGTCGGCCAGGTCAGCGTGTGTCAACAGCACCTGGGCGCTGGCCATGCCGTGTTCACGCAGCCGACTTTCGTACATCTGCACCAGGCCCATCTGGCCCACCGCTGCTGCAGCCTGCAGTTCGTGCAGCTCTTTCGGGCGCTGCTGCCAGCCCAGGCGCTTCATGCCTTCGGCGATGGCGCCGCTGGACACCATCAGCACTTCACGCCCTTGTTGGGCCAGCACGGCCAACTGGCGCGACCAGTTGCCGATGGCCTGCGCGTCCACGCCCCGGCCCTCATTGGTGACGAGGCTGGAACCTACCTTCACAACGATGCGGCGCGCGCCTTGCACCACGCCTTGGGCGTGGTTCGGCGCGCCGCCCGGCGCCGGGCTGGGTGCAACGCCACGGCGCGTGGCCTCACTCATCGCCAGGAATCGTGCTGTCAAAGCGCAAGTCGGGCAACGGTGCCACGCGCTGCTGCTCGGCCACGTGTTGGTGAATCTTTTCAATCAGCGGCTGCAAACCGTCGCGGGCGAGCGCGGAAATGGCAAACACCGGCCCTTTGTAGCGCAGGCGTTTCACGTAGTCCTGCACACGTGCTTCACGTTCGGCTTCGGGCACCATGTCCAGCTTGTTGAAGACCAGCCAGCGCGGTTTGGCGTGCAGCGCCGGGTCGTACTTCTTCAGCTCGGCGACTATGGCCTTGGCTTGCTGCACCGGGTCCACACCGTCGTCAAAGGGCGCCGCATCCACCATGTGGAGCAGCAAACGGGTGCGCTGCAGGTGGCGCAAAAAGCGGTGGCCCAGACCCGCGCCTTC
>JAYUPP010000297.1:0-3281 GCA_043760045.1 Betaproteobacteria bacterium | reverse complement strand
CGTGCTGCCAATTCCGGCCACCCACAGGTTGGCGGCGCGCGCCTAAACTGGCCAGATGCTGCAGCTTTCATTCCCCTCCCTGCCCCTTTTTGCGTCTTGCGCCCTGGCCTTGGCCCTGGGCGCGTCCAGCAGCCAGGCTGCTGGCACCACGCCCAGTGCGTCGGCGCTGCCGGCCGCTGAAGGCGAGGTCATCGTCGCTTTCAAGTCGCAGTCCAGCATGCTGCGCAAACACGCGCTGACCGCGCGTGCGCCGACCAGCACGGTGCAAACAGCGCTGGCCCAGCGCGCCGCCAGCCTGGGCCAACGGGTGGGCCGAACACTGGCCAGCGGGTCCGCCGTGGGTGAGGGCGTGCAGATCATGCGTTCGCCCGGCATCGACGCCGCCACCTTGGCGCGCCAACTGGCCGCCGACCCTGACGTGGCCTATGCCGTGCCCAATGGCCGCAAGTACAAGGTCGCAGCCCCGAACGACCCGCTGTATGCCGCCACCGCCACAGGCGCCCGCCCCAACGGCCCCGACAGCGGCCAGTGGTACCTGCGCGCACCCGACGACACCATCAAATCGGCCATCCACATCGAAGCCGCCTGGACGCGCACCACCGGCAGCGCCAGCGTGGTGGTGGCGGTGCTGGACACTGGCGTGCGCTTTGAGCACCCCGACCTGGGCCGCGTGGCCAACGGCGGAAAACTGCTGCCGGGCTACGACATGGTGAGCAACGTGCAGGTGGCCAACGACGGAGACGGTCGCGACACCGACCCCAGCGACCCGGGCGACTGGGTCACCTCTGCAGACAAGGCCAGTTCAACTTTCAGCGACTGCGATGTCACGGGCAGCAGCTGGCATGGCACCTCCACTTCTGCGCTGGTGGCCGCGGCCACCAACACCAGCCCCGCCGCCGGCATGGCCGGTGCAGCGCCGGGTGTGCGCGTGTTGCCGGTGCGGGTGCTGGGCAAGTGTTTTGGCAACGACAGTGACATCCTGGCGGGCATGCGCTGGGCCGCTGGCATCTCGGTCGCTGGCATCCCCGACAACCCCAACCCGGCCAAAGTCATCAACATGAGCTTGGGTGGCGGCGGCAGCTGCAACGCTGCTTATCAAGCTGCGGTGGACGAAATCACCGCACGCGGCGTGACCATCGTGGCGGCGGCGGGCAACAGCGCAGGCGGGCCCGTGAGCTCGCCTGCCAGCTGCCGCGGCGTGGTGGCGGTGCTGGCGCTGCGCCATGCCGGCTCCAAGGTCGGCTTTTCCGATCTGGGCCCCGAGATTGCCATCGCCGCGCCGGGCGGCAACTGCATCAACATCACGGCCGGGTCGGCTTGTCTCTACCCGATCCTCTCGGCCACCAACACCGGCAGCCAAGGGCCGGTCAGCTCCAGCTGGACCAACAGCTTTGACATCACCGTCGGCACCAGTTTTTCTTCGCCTTTGGTGGCAGGGGTGGTGGCCTTGATGGTGTCGCAGCAGCCCGCGCTGTCGGTGGCGCAGGTGCGCAGCGCACTGCAGTCCTCGGCCCGGCCCTTCCCCACCAGCGGCGCTGACAACGGCCCCAGCGACCCCACGCCGGTGGCACAGTGCCGCGCACCGGCAACAGGCGTGGATCAGTTGCAGTGTTACTGCAACACCAGCTTCTGCGGCGCCGGCATGCTGGACGCCGGCCAGGCCGTGGCCGCAGTCTCGGGCGCCTTTGCGCGCATCGACGTCACCACCACCACGCCCACCGCTGGCGCCAGCGTTTCACTCAGCGCCAACGGCAGTTTGGCCTCACCGGGCTTCACCGTCACGCAGTACAGCTGGAGCTTGAGCAATGGCGGCGGCGTGGTGACCGGCTTCAGCAGCGCCACCAACGCCAGCACGGTCACGCTGTTGCCCACCGCGGGCGGCAACGTCACGGTGCAGCTGACGGTGACCGACAGCGCGGGCCAAAGCAACACCACCAGCCAGTTGGTGGCCGTGGCGGCCGCGCCGGCGCCGCCTGCGCCCGTCACGCCGGCAGCCACCGGTGGTGGTGGCGGTGGTGGCGCCAGTTCGGGGGCCTGGGTTGCCGGTGTGGGGCTGGCCGCGGCGCTGTTGCAGCTGCTGCGGCTGCAACGGTTCAGGGCCGCCAGGGCGATCCGGCAGCGCCGGCTGGCCGGGTCGGCCTGAGCGTCAGCCCTTGCCGCTGCAGGGCTTGAAGCCGCCGGCCAGCGCGCCGACCGGCAAGGCCAACAGGCGTTCGGCCTGCTCGGTGTCGGCGCTTGGCACCCGCAGCTTGTAGGCAGGGCTGCTGCTGGGCAGTTGAACGACCCGCAAGCCGCGCAGATCGGCCTTGGCGCGCGCCTTGATCCAAGCCTCGGCATCGTCACGCGAACCGTGCCGCGACAGCACAAAACCGGGCGCCAGATCGGCCGGGAATTCAATCAATTCATAGGTCTGACCGGCGCGCCGCAACTCCTCTTCGCGGGCCCGCCGGGCAGCGGTCTCGGGGTAACGCCCACCAAATACCAGCCACACGGCTGCAGCTGAGGGGTCGACACGCGACCACGCGTCACCCGGCAACTGCGCGGGCGCCAGGGCGGCTTCGGCGGCGCCGATCAGGCTGTCGCTGAA
This sequence comes from Betaproteobacteria bacterium, assembly GCA_043760045.1. Classification (GTDB taxonomy): domain Bacteria; phylum Pseudomonadota; class Gammaproteobacteria; order Burkholderiales; family Burkholderiaceae_C; genus Rubrivivax. The sequence goes on along the minus strand of JAYUPP010000297.1, from coordinate 694 downwards.
AGGCCCCGCTTCCAGGCAGGTTTGGGCCGCAGCGCGCGCTGCCTGCACCGCCGGGCCCGCCTTGGCCGGGGGCAGGACCGTCAGCATTTCCGGGCGGACCTGGGCGGCCAGGCGCGCCGGCTCGCGCTGGCTGTGCTGCGGCGTGCTGCCCAGCCAACTCTGCGACCAGGCCAGAAAGGCCAGATTGGCCAGCAGCAAGAGGCCAACCAGGGTGCGCAGCATCTCAGTCGTCGGTCAGGCGCACGCTGGCTTCGCCGCTGAGCACGCGCCTGACCACTGCTCGTTCGCCTTGGCCCACGCGCACCAGCAGCGCACCCTGTTCGTCCACCCCTTCGGCCACCCCTTCCAACAACTCGGGCGCGCTGGTGCTGACGGCATGGCCGCGCAGCAGGTCGCGCTGCAAAAACGCCGCCACCAAGGGCCCAAAACCCTGCCGCTCAAAGCGCAGCAGCGCCTGCGCCAGGGGCACCGCCACGCGCGCCAGCGCCAAGGGCGCGGTCATCGCAGGTTCCAGCTCTTGCAAGCTGGCGTAGCCGTGCGCAAGGCCCTCGTGGGCGTCAGGGGCGTCCGGACCCGGGGGCCCGATGTTCAGCCCCACACCCACCACGCACATGCGCTGCTGGCCCACCGAAACGGTTTCGATCAAGATACCGCCGAGCTTGCGGCCCAGGCGCGGCCTGGCGCCCACGGCGGC
>JAYUPP010000296.1:0-27171 GCA_043760045.1 Betaproteobacteria bacterium | reverse complement strand
GGCTGAATGCCCTTGATGGTCATCGCACCCACCATCAACGCCATCACCGCGTTGGGCGGGATGTTCGGTGTCATCGGCTACGTTTTCTACAAGCTGGGATGCGAGCCGGCGCCGCTGCTGCTGGGCTTCATCCTGGGGCCGATGATGGAAGAGAACCTGCGCCGGGCGCTGCTGCTGTCGCGCGGCGACTGGTTCACGTTTCTGTCGCGGCCGCTGTCGGCGGCGCTGCTCATTGCATCAGCGCTGATGATCGTGGTGGTGATGTTGCCGAGCATGAAAAAGAAACGCGAAGAAACCTTCCACGAGGCCGATTGAGGATGAGAAGACGTGCCTGCGCACGTCTTCTCGCCTCAAGAGGAGCCCGAGCTCTGCGAGGGCGCGGCCTGCAAGGCCGACTGAACGCCACTGCGCCGGCTGCGCGGTGATGCATGAAAAGGCCCAGGCGCATACTCGCCAGGGCCTTTTTCTTGGCGCCTGTCATTCGCTGATGGCCATTCACTGACGCCCATTCCCTGACCCCCATTCCCTGATGCTTTTTCCCTGATGCCCTTACCCGCCGCCCTGCTGCCGCTGAAAAGCGCCGTTTATCGCGGCCTGTGGCTGGCCTGGCTGGCCGCCAATTTGACGATGTGGATGAACGACGTGGCAGCCGCCTGGCTGATGACGTCGCTGACCACCAGCCCGGTGATGGTGGCGCTGGTGCAAACCGCCAGCACGCTGCCGGTGTTCTTGCTCGGTCTGCCCAGCGGTGCGCTGGCCGACATCCTGGACCGCCGGCGCTACTTTGCGGCCACGCAGTTGTGGGTGGCCGTCAACGCCTTGCTGCTGGCGGGTTTTTCGCTGGCCGGGCAACTGACGGCGCCGCTGCTGCTGCTGCTGACCTTCACCAACGGCATCGGCCTGGCACTGCGCTGGCCGGTGTTTTCGGCCATCGTGCCGCAGGTGGTCAGCCGCGCAGAATTGCCCGCTGCGCTGGCGCTGAACGGCATTTCGATGAACCTGTCGCGCGTGGTGGGCCCGGTGCTGGCCGGCGCGCTGCTGGCCGCCATCAGCCCGGCGGCGGTGTTTGTGCTGAACGCGGTGCTGGCACTCGCCGCATTTGCCTTGATCCTGCGCTGGAAAAATGAACCGCGCACCAGTGCGCTGCCTGGTGAACGTTTTGTCGGCGCCATGCGCGTGGGCCTGAACTACGCGGTGCAGTCGCCGCGCCTGAAGGTGGTGCTGCTGCGCATCTTTCTTTTTTTCCTGCAGACCACGGCGTTGATGTCGCTGCTGCCGCTGGTGGCGCGGGGCCTGCACGGTGGCGGTGCGGCCACCTTCACCGTGATGCTCAGCTGCGTGGGTGTGGGTGCCATCGTGGCTGCGCTCTACTTTCCCTGGCTGCGCACACGTTTCAACCGCGACCAGTTTGTTGTTTTCGGCACCGCAGTGCACGCGGTGCTGACGAGCCTGATCGTGCTGGTGCCCGAGCTGTGGCTGGCGCTGCCGGCGATGGTGGTGATGGGCATGGCCTGGATCTCGGTTGCCAATTCGCTGGCCGTGGCGGCGCAGACGGCGCTGCCCGACTGGGTGCGTGCACGCGGCATGTCGATCTACCAGATGTCGTTGATGGGCGGCGCTGCTGCCGGCTCGCTGTTGTGGGGCCAGGTGGCCTCCATGACCGATGTGCGCACGGCCGTGCTGGCCGCGGCCGGCGCCGGTTTGCTGCTGCTGCTGTTGACACGCGGGCTCACGGTGGAAGGTGGCGCCGACATCGACTTCACGCCGGCCACGGCGGGCGTGCTGGCGCCCGAACCGGCGCAGCCGGTGAACCCCGAAGCCGGGCCGGTGATGGTGACGGTGACTTACGAGATCAACCCCGGCAGCGCCGCTGCTTTTGCTGAAGTGATGCAGCGCACCCGCCGCGCCCGTTTGCGCCAGGGTGTGCTCAGCTGGGGCCTGTTCCGCGACGTGGCAGTGCCGGGCCGTTATGTCGAGTATTTTGTTGACGAAAACTGGCTTGAGCACCAGCGCCGGCTTGAACGTTTCACCGCCTTCGACGCCGAACTGCGCGGCCAGCGTTTGGCTTTCCATATCGGCGCCACGCCGCCGGTGTTGCGCCGCTATGTGGCCGACGAAGCGGCGGCGCCGACAGGCCCGCCGCTGTAGACCGAAAGGCCCACAGGCGTACAGGTCCCTACGCCAATACGCCCATCAGCAGATAGGCAGTGGGCACAATGACTGCGAAATCAAACTTCACGACCCCATCACACACCCATGAGCACCCAGAACCGCTTTGACTGGAGCGCCGGCTACGCCAGCCAGCGCAGCCCCGTTTTCGCCCGCAACGTGGTCAGCACTTCGCACCCGCTGGCCGCCCAGGCCGGTTTGCGCATGTTGCAAAAGGGCGGCAACGCTGTAGATGCAGCCATCGCCACCGCAGCGGTGATGACCATCGTCGAGCCCTGCAGCAACGGCCTGGGTTCTGACGCTTTTTGTATTCTGTGGGACGGCCAGCAGTTGCACGGCTTGAACGCCAGTGGTCACGCGCCGCAAGCCTGGACACCCGCTTACTTTCGCGACAAATACGGCGCCGACGCGCAGACGCCGCCCAAGCGCGGCTGGGACAGTGTCACGGTGCCCGGCGCCGTGGCCGCCTGGATGGCGCTGCACGAACGTTTTGGCAAGTTGCCGTTTGCCGAACTGCTGGCGCCGGCGATTGAAACCGCCGAGCGGGGTTATGCGGTGCCGGTGATCATTCAGCAGAAGTGGACGAATGCCGCCAAGCTGCCCGAGATCACTTCACAGCCCGGTTTTGCGCAGAGTTTCCTGCCCCACGGCCGCGCGCCGCAGGTCGGCGAACAGTTCGTTTTTGCCGAAGCGGCGCGCACGCTGAAGCTGATCGCACAGAGCAAAGGTGAAGCCTTTTATCGCGGCGAGGTGGCGGCCGCGCTGCAAGCGCACGCCCGCGCGCACGGCGGTGTGTTGACGGCGGCTGACATGGCGAGCTACCAGCCAGAGTGGGTGACACCGATTTCGCGTGACTACCGGGGCTACACGCTGCACGAAATTCCGCCCAACGGCCAGGGCATCGCGGCACTGATCGCGCTGAGCATATTGGAAAAGTTCGACATCGCGTCACTGCCGGTGGACGGCGTGGCCAGCCAGCACTTGCAGATTGAAGCCATGAAGCTGGCTTTTGCCGATGTGTATGCCCATGTCGCGGAACCGCGCACGATGCGGCTAACAGTGGCGCAGATGCTGGACGACAACTACCTGGCAGCGCGCGCGCGTTTGATCAACCTGAACCGGGCGCAAGACTTCGGCCCCGGCCACCAGCCGCAGGGCGGCACCATCTACCTGACGGCGGCCGACGCCAGCGGCATGATGGTCAGCTTCATTCAAAGCAACTACATGGGTTTTGGTTCGGGTGTGGTGCTGCCCGGCTACGGCGTCAGCCTGCAAAACCGGGGCCACGGCTTCAGCCTGCGTGAAGACAGCGACAACCGCGTGGGCCCGGGCAAGCGGCCTTTCCACACCATCATCCCCGCCTTTTTGACGAAGGCCGGGCGGCCGGTCATGAGCTTCGGCGTGATGGGCGGCGACATGCAGCCGCAGGGCCACATGCAAACACTGGTGCGCATGCTCGATTACCACCAGCAGCCGCAAGCTGCGTGCGACGCGCCGCGCTGGCGCACCAACAGCGGCATCGTCAACAGCGAAGAAGGTTTCAACGCCGCCACCGCGCAGGGCCTGCGCGAGCTGGGCCATGCGGTGCAGCCCTTCGCCGACAGTTACCAGGACTACGGTGCGGGCCAGTTCATCTGGCGCCTGGACGAAGGCCTCGGTGACGTGAACGTCACCGGTTATGCAGCGGCCAGCGACCCGCGGCGGGACGGGCAGGCGGCCGGGTTTTGACGCCGGCTGCCACCGCTGCACCGCGCGCCCACCTGGGTGTGGGCCTGGCGCTGGCGCTGCTGGGTGCGGTGGCTTTTTCGGGCAAGGCCATCATCATCAAACTGGCCTACCGCCACGGTGTGGACGCAGTGACGCTGCTGATGTACCGCATGCTGTTTGCGTGGCCGCTGTTTCTGGGCCTGGCCTGGTGGGCGGGCAGGGGCCAGGCGGCGCTGACAGCGCGTGACCTGCGGGTGGTGCTGCTGCTGGGCTTCAGCGGTTACTACCTGGCCAGTTTCCTGGACTTTCTGGGCTTGCAGTACATCAGCGCCGGCCTCGAGCGGCTGATTCTTTATTTGAACCCGACGCTGGTGCTGTTGCTGGGCTTTCTGTTCTTCGAGCAGCAGGTGAAGCCGCTGCAGCTGGTGGCGCTGGCCGTCAGCTACGCCGGTGTGTTGCTGGTGTTTGGCCAGGAAGTGCACACCGGTGGCGCCGACATTGCGCTGGGCGGGGCGCTGGTGCTGGGCAGTGCACTGAGTTATGCCGTTTATCTGCTGCTCAGCGCGGCCGAGGTGCAGCGCCTGGGCGCCCTGCGCCTGACCGGCTGGGCCAGTGCGGTGGCCTGTGGGTTGTGCATCCTGCAGTTTGTGCTGCTGCGGCCTTTGTCTGCGGCGAATGTGGCGCCCGAGGTCATCACACTTTCGCTGTTAAACGCCACGCTGTGCACTTTTGCACCGGTGCTGATGGTCATGATGGCGCTGCAACGCATCGGGGCGGCGTTGACCGCCCAGGCCAGCATGGTGGGCCCGCTTTCCACGCTGCTGCTGGGCATGGTTTTTCTGGGTGAAACACTCAACAGCTGGGTGCTGGCCGGCACCGCGCTGGTGCTGCTGGGTGTGGGCCTGTTGGCGCGCTGGCGCTGACGGTGCAGCCGCCATCCGGCTTGGGCTTTTTTTACTTCAAACTGAATCAACACGGAGAGTCTTCATGGACCTGGGAATCAACGGCAAATGGGCGCTGGTCTGTGCCGCCAGCAAAGGCCTGGGCAAAGGCTGCGCGCAGGCGCTGGTGGCCGAAGGTGTGAACGTGGTCATCACCGCGCGCGGCGTCGACGTGCTGCAGGCCACCGCCAACGAGCTGCGCGCCAGCAACCCTGCGGTGCAGGTGCTGGCGGTGGCCGGCGACATCACCACGCCCGAAGGCCGCGCAGCGGCGCTGGCCGCTTGCCCGCAGGTGGACATCCTCGTCAACAACGCCGGCGGCCCGCCACCGGGCGACTTCCGCAACTGGGACCGCAGCCATTGGCTGGCGGCGCTGGACGCCAACATGCTGACGCCCATCGAGATGATCAAAGCCGTGGTGGACGGCATGACCGAGCGCGGTTTTGGCCGCATCGTGAACATCACTTCGGCAGCCGTGAAGGCGCCGATCGACATCCTGGGCCTGAGCAACGGCGCCCGTTCGGGCTTGACCGGTTTTGTCGCCGGCCTGGCGCGCCAGCCGCAGCTGGCCGGCCGCAACGTGACCCTCAACGCGCTGTTGCCCGGCCCTTTCGACACCGACCGCCTGCGTGGCACCATGGCTGGCGCGGCGGCCAAAACCGGCAAGAGCATTGAAGAGCTGCTGGAAGCGCGCCGCAAGCTCAACCCCACGGGCCGTTTCGGCAGCGCGCAAGAGTTCGGCGCCGCCTGTGCCTTTTTGTGCAGCCAGCAGGCGGGGTACATCACCGGGCAAAACCTGTTGCTCGACGGTGGTGCATTTCCTGGCACCTTCTGAACTTCAACCGCCACCTCACCGAACCTCACCGTCCCGCATGACACCCGAGTCCACCCGCAGCACCGCAAGCCAGCTTGAAGCGCTGGAAGTCAAGGCCAGTTTCATGGAAGACGCACTCGACCGCCTGAACGATGTGGTGGTGCGCCAGCAGCAGCAAATCGAAGCCCTGCTGCGCGAATGTGGGCGGCTGCGGCAGCAGCAACTGTCGGCGCCCGACGCTGCGGATGGGTACAGAAGCTTGCGCGACGAGCTGCCGCCGCACTACTGAACCCGACCCAGCCGGCGCGAAAATGGCCGCTTTCGGGTGGCTTTTTCTGCACGCTGCCGGCCGGCGCGCCTGACAAAATCAAGCCCACTGAAGGCGAGAACCGACCGCACAAATGGGCGGAGCAACGGAACCCGTGCCCGTCGCCTGAAGTACCCAACCCTGCAGCGGTGAACAGCCCGGTCTCGGCGCGGTTCGAGCCCCTGGTTAGACGGTTGCCGGCGCTGGTTGCAGCGTGGCCGCAGGCGCCAACAGCAGGCGGTCCACTTCGTCGGCGTCGGCCACGCCGCGCAATTGATCAAAAGCCGCTTGTGCCTGCGGATACTGCCGGCGCAGCATGTTCAGCCACTGCTTGATGCGCCCGCCGCGGTGGCGCGCCGCCAGCCGGGGCGCAATCAGGCGCCCGTAAAGCTGCAGCGCTTGCAGCACCTGTTGCCAAGCCGGCGTGGCCTGGCCGCGCAGCGCCAGTGCCAACCCCGGGTTGCTGACCAGGCCGCGGCCCAGCATCAAGGCGTCGCAGCCCGACTGCGCCATGCAGTCGGCAGCGTCTTGCACCGTCCACACCTCGCCGTTGGCCACCACCGGCAGCGCCACGGCGTGCCGTATCTCGTTGATCAAAGGCCACTGCGCCGGCGGCCGGTAACCCTGCAGCTTGGTGCGGGCGTGCACCACCAGTTCACTGGCGCCGGCACTGGCTATGGCGCGCGCGCAGTCCAGCATGCGGTGCGTGTCCAGGTGGCCCAGGCGCATCTTGGCCGACACCGGCATCGGCGCCGGCACCGCCTGCCGCACCGCGCGCACGATGCGGTGCACCAGTTCGGGCTCGTCCAGCAGCACGGCGCCGCCCCGGTGGCGGTTCACCGTCTTGGCCGGGCAGCCAAAGTTCAGGTCGATGCCCGCCGGCTGTAAACGCGCCAAAGCAGCGGCGTTATCAGCCAAACATTCGGGGTCAGACCCCAATAGCTGCGCGCGCACCGGCACACCGGCTGGTGTGCGGCTGCCGTGGTGCAGCTCGGGCATCAGGCGGTAGAAGACTTTTGCCGGCAGCAGCTGGTCGGTGACGCGAATAAATTCCGACACGCAGCGATCAATGCCGCCAAAACGCGTCAACACGTCGCGCAGGCTGTGGTCGAGCACACCTTCCATGGGCGCCAGCAGCAGCAGGCGGGGTTTGAATGACGGCTTCACGGGGGTAAATAAGGCGGCAGTGACGGGGCGGATCAGAGGCAGATAAGGGGCAGCGAAGCGTCAGCGAAAAGGCAGAGCAGGGGGCTGACAGCAAGGCGGGATTGTGGCCGCAGGCTTTTTGCAAACCCGCAGCCCAGCCCTCTTGCGCCACCAGGCGGAATTCAGCAGAATTCCTCGACCGCATGGTCGAACAATCAAAATCATGACAACTTCAAACCCCAATCAGCCTGAACCGGTGCAAGAACTGGTGAATGAACTGGTGAAAGCGCGCCGTGACGCGTTGCCCGGCGATGCCAGTCGCTTCGTCGCCACCTTGACGCTGAACCGCCCCGCCGCGCTGAACAGCTTCACCGCCGCCATGCACGCGCAGCTGATGCCGGCCCTGAATGCGCTGGCCACCGACCCCGCCGTGCGTGCGGTGGTCATCACCGGCGCGGGCCGGGGCTTCTGCGCCGGGCAAGACCTGGCCGACCCCGCCATGGCCGGCGGTGGCGACGTTGGCGCGGTGATCGAGCGTTATTACCGCCCGCTGGCCGAACGCATCCGCAGCATGCCGGTACCGGTTGTCGCGGCCGTCAACGGCGTGGCCGCTGGCGCCGGCGCCAATTTCGCGTTGTGCTGCGACTTCGTGGTCGCCGCGCGCGGTGCCAGTTTCATCCAGGCCTTCAGCAAGATCGGCCTTGTGCCCGACTGTGGCGGCACCTGGCTGCTGCCGCGCCTGGTGGGCCGCGCACGGGCGCTGGGCCTGGCCATGACGGGCGACAAACTGCCGGCTGAAGAAGCGCAGCGCATGGGCCTGATCTGGCAGTGTGTGGACGACAGCGAACTGCCCGCTGCCGTGCTGGCGCTGGCGCACAAACTGGCCGTTATGCCCAGCCGCGCGCTGGTTGAAACGCGGCGCGCCATCGACCAGGCCATGGCGATGGACTTCTCCGACGCCATCACGCTGGAGGCCAACACACAGCGCGAACTGGGCCGCGCCGCCGACTTCGCCGAAGGTGTGCAGGCCTTCCTGGGCAAACGCGCACCGCAGTTCAACGACCGCTGACACCATGACTGCACAAGATGTGGCGCAAGCCGTGTTTGACGCGATGTGGGAAGACGACCACGCTTCAAAGGCCATGGGCATGCAGGTGCTGGCCGTCGGCCCGGGCAGCGCCAGCGTGTGCATGCCGGTGCGCCAGGACATGCTGAATGCGCATGCCATCTGCCACGGTGGCCTGATGACGATGCTGGCCGACACGGCTTTTGCTTTTGCCTGCAACGCTTACAACGAAGTGACGGTGGCCGCCGGTTTTGACGTCAACCTGATCAGCAGCGCACGCAAGGGCGACGTGCTCACCGCCGTTTGCGTGGAAGTCAGCAAGTCGGGCCGCACCGGTGTTTATGACGTGAATGTGCACAACCAGCGCAACGAGCCGGTGGTGTCCTTTCGCGGCCGTTCTTACACCATGAAGGGCAAGCCCGTGGTGGACGGCCTGCCGGTGGGGCGTGTGGCCACCGTGCTGCAAAGCAGTTCCCGTTAACTTAAGACGTTAGAACGGCTGCAAAAACACGTGAACCGAGCCCTGCCATGCCCGTGAAATCACCCGCCCCCGGCGACCTCGAAGCCATCGAAACCGCCAGCGCTGACGAGCTGCAGGCGCTGCAGCTGCAGCGTCTGCGCGCCACGCTGCAGCAGGCTTACGAAAACGTGCCGCACTACCGCCAGGCCTTTGATGCAAAAGGCGTGCACGCCAGCGACTGCAAAACGCTGGCCGACCTGGCGCTGTTTCCGTTCACCAGCAAAGCCGACCTGCGCAACAACTACCCCTTTGGAATGTTTGCCGTGCCGCGCAGCCAGGTGGTGCGTGTGCATGCGTCGTCGGGCACCACCGGCAAACCCACGGTGGTGGGCTACACCGAACAAGACATTTCCACCTGGGCCGACCTGGTGGCGCGCAGCATTCGCGCCGCCGGTGGCCGCAAAGGCGACATGGTGCATGTGGCCTACGGTTACGGCCTCTTCACCGGCGGCCTGGGCGCCCACTACGGCGCCGAACGCCTGGGCTGCACGGTGGTGCCCATGGGTGGTGGCCAAACCGAAAAACAGATCCAGCTGATAGAGGACTTCAAGCCCGACATCATCATGGTGACACCCAGCTACATGCAGGTCATCGTCGAAGAATTTCGGCGCCAGGGCAAAGACCCACGCGCCATGTCCATCCGTGTGGGCATCTTCGGCGCCGAACCCTGGACCGAAGCGATGCGCCACGATATCGAACAAAGCGCTGGCATTGATGCGGTGGACATCTACGGGCTCAGTGAAGTGATGGGCCCGGGTGTGGCCAGCGAATGTGTGGAAAGCAAGGATGGCCCGGTGATTTGGGAAGACCATTTTTTCCCCGAGATCATCGACCCGGCCACGGGCGCGGTGCTGCCGCCGGGGTCTGAGGGCGAGCTGGTTTTCACGACACTGACCAAACAAGCGCTGCCCGTCATTCGCTACCGCACGCGCGACCTGACACGCCTGCTGCCACCCACCGCGCGCAGCATGCGCCGCATGGGCAAGATCGTGGGCCGCAGCGACGACATGCTCATCATCCGTGGCGTCAACCTGTTCCCCACCCAGGTGGAAGAGCTGGTGCTGAAACACGGCCAACTCTCGGGTCAGTACCAACTGGTGGTGACGCGTGAAGGCTTGCTGGACAGCGTGTGTGTACGTTGTGAAGTCACGCCCCAGCACAGCCAGGCCAACCGCGACGCCATCGCGCAGGAACTGCAGCAGCGCATCAAAACTTTGGTGGGTGTCAGCACCACGGTGGACGTGGGCCTGCCCCACAGCATCGAACGCACGCTGGTGGGCAAGGCCCAGCGTGTGATCGACAGACGACCGAAATAAAGGAAGGCCAGCTCATGTACACCCAAGCCATGGACACCGCGCCGCGCGAAGAACGCAAGGCGGTTCACAGTGCTGAAGAAGCGCAGCTCGAAGCGCGTTTTGAAGCCCGCATCGACGAAGGCGCTTTCATCGAAGCCAAAGACTGGATGCCGGCGCATTACCGCAAAACGCTGGTGCGGCAAATCAGCCAGCACGCGCACAGCGAATTTGTCGGCATGCTGCCCGAAGGCAACTGGGCCACACGCGCGCCGACGTTGAAACGCAAGGCCATTCTGCTGGCGAAAATTCAGGACGAAGCCGGGCACGGCCTGTACCTGTATGCGGCCGCCGAAACCCTGGGCACCAGCCGCGACCAGCTGCTGCAGGCGCTGCACAGTGGCAAAGCCAAGTACAGCAGCATCTTCAACTACCCCACGCTGAGCTGGGCCGACATCGGCGTCATCGGCTGGCTGGTGGACGGTGCGGCCATCATGAACCAGGTGCCGCTGACGCGCTGCAGCTACGCGCCCTATGCGCGCGCGATGGTGCGCATCTGCCGCGAAGAAAGTTTCCACCAGCGCCAGGGTTTCGATTCCCTGCTGGTGATGATGAAAGAAGGCACGGCCGACCAGCGCGCAATGGTGCAAGACGCGGTGAACCGCTGGTGGTGGCCCAGCTTGATGATGTTCGGGCCGCCTGACGGCGAAAGTGTGCATGGTGCGCAAAGCGCACGCTGGGGCATCAAACGCATCAGCAACGACGACTTGCGGCAGAAGTTCATCGACGCCACCGCCCTGCAAAGCAAAGTGCTGGGCGTGACGCTGCCCGACCCGCTGCTGAAGTTCAATGTCGAACGGGGCCAGCACGATTTCGGCGCCATCGACTGGAGCGAGTTCTGGCGCGTGGTGGGTGGCCATGGCCCCTGCAACCAGGAGCGGCTGGCCGCGCGCGTGAAAGCCTGGGACGACGGCGAGTGGGTGCGCGAAGCGGCGCTGGTGTATGCGCAAAAACAAGCGCAAAAACAAGCGCAAAAACAAGCCCAAAAACAGGCGCACCCCAACGGCGTTCAGGAGCAGGCCGCATGAGCACCACTGCACCCGCTACAGACACTGCAGCCTCCGAATGGCCGCTGTGGGAAGTGTTTGTGCGCGCCAAGGCCGGCCTGGACCACAAACATTGCGGCAGCCTGCACGCGGCAGACGCGGCAATGGCCGTGCAACTGGCGCGCGACGTCTACACCCGCCGTCAGGAAGGCACCAGTGTGTGGGTGGTGCGCAGCAGCGACATCACTGCCAGCGACCCCGGCGACAAGGCCATGTACTTCGACCCGATGGCAGACAAGGTCTACCGCCACCCGACGTTTTATGAGTTGCCCGAAGTCGTGAATCACATGTAAGCCCAGACTGCATGAATGCGCACACTGAACTGCCGCCGCTGCCCCCGTTGCACATCACACCTGCCGTGCAATATGTGCTGCGCCTGGCTGACACCGGCCTGATCCACGCCCAGCGCCTGGCCGAGTGGTGCGGCCACGGCCCGGTGCTGGAAGAAGACATAGCCATCACCAACATGGCGCTCGACCTGTTGGGCCAGGCGCGTTCGCTGCTCACACTGGCCGGGCAGATGGCCGCCGGCCCCGCAGGCACGGCATGGGACGAAGATCAGCTCGCTTTCCTGCGCCGCGAGCATCAGTTTTTCAACCTCACGCTGGCCGAGCAGGCGCTGCGCCGCAGCAGCGCCCATGCGCCGGGTGGCGACTTCGCCGACACCGTGTTGCGCAATTTTTTGTTGGCCACCTGGTTCAAGCAGTTCTGGCTTGCGATGGCCGAACCCGCCGGCCGCGCTGAACCCTTCATCGCCGCTCAGCAGATGCAGACCGCAGCCTTGGCACCCAACCAGATGCTTGCCGCCATCGCCGGCAAGGCCGTCAAAGAGGTGCGTTATCAACAGCAGCACAACGCCGACTGGGTGGTGCGGCTGGGGGACGGCAGTGCAGAGTCGGCTCGGCGCATGCACGCTGCCTTGGTGCGCGCCTGGCCCTTTGTGACCGAGATGTTCCAGCACGACGAAGTGGACGCAGCCGCCACTTCTCTGGGCCTGGGCCCCGCACGCCGCAGCCTGCATGCCGCCTGGCTGGCCGAGGTGATGCCCGTGCTGGCCGCCGCCCGGCTGCAAGCCCCGCCCGACAGCCCCTATGTCAGCACCGGCAGCAACGGTCGCCACAGCGAACACATGGGCTACATCCTGGCCGAGATGCAAAGCCTGCAGCGGCAGTTTCCGGGCGGGCGCTGGTGAGGGCTGTGACGGCCGATCACTCGGCTGATCTGGCAGATGATCAATCGGCAGATCAGTCGGCTGAACAGTCGGCTGAACAGTCGGCAGATCAGTCGGCTGAACAGTCGGCAGATCAGTCGACTGAACAGTTTGCTGAACTGTCGGCATCGCAACGCGCCTGGGCAGTGCTGGCCACCGTGCTGGACCCCGAAGTGCCGGTGCTCAGCGTCTGCGACCTCGGCATCGTGCGCGCTGTGCAGTGCTCTTCTGCCGGCACGCATGTCGTGCTGACCCCCACCTACAGCGGCTGCCCAGCCACCGAGGTGATTGCCGAAAGTGTTCGTTTAGCCTTGCAGTCAGCCGGCCTGGGCCCGGTTGCCATCAGCCACCGCCTGGCACCCGCCTGGACCACCGACTGGATCAGCGAGGCCGGCCGCGACAAGCTGCGCGCCTACGGCATTGCGCCGCCCACAGGTGCTGCGGCCGTCGGCCCGGCCCTCGCAGCGGTGGCCATCAGCATCCGGCCGCGCAATCTGGCCTGCCCGCGCTGCAACAGCAAAAACACCGAACGCCTGTCGGCCTTTGGTTCCACCGCCTGCAAAGCCTTGCACCGCTGCCTGGACTGCCGGGAGCCTTTCGAACATTTCAAACCCATCTGAGCACAGCGTGTCGGACACCCACTTTTACCCGCTGCAAGTCAGCCAGGTGCAGCCCGAAGGCGACGATGCCCTGGTGCTGGCTTTTGATGTGCCCGCTGCTTGGCGCACGCTCTTCAGCTTCGAGCCCGGCCAATATTTGACGCTGCGCCACGGTGACGAACGCCGTTCTTATTCCATCTGCGCGGCCCCCGGCGAAGCGCTGCGTGTGGGCGTGCGCAAGGTGCCTGGCGGTGTTTTTTCGAACTGGCTGCACAGCCACGCGCAGCCGGGCCTGACGCTGCAAGTGATGCCGCCGCAGGGCCACTTCGGCAGCGCCTTGCAGCGGCAGCCGCACCATGTGCTGGCGGTGGCCGGTGGCAGCGGCATCACGCCCATCCTGTCAATCATCAAAACTGTGTTGGCCGGCAGCGCCAGCAGCCGCGTCACGCTGCTCTACGGCAATCGCCGTGCCGCCACCACGATGTTCAAGGAAGAACTGGACGACCTGAAAAACAGCCACCTGACGCGGCTCTCGCTGCATGCGGTTTTTTCGCGTGAAGTGATGGACTCGCCGCTGCACGCCGGCCGGCTGGACGCGCAGAAAATTCAAACGCTGCTGCGCTTGACCGGCCCGGTGGACGAAGCCTTCATCTGTGGCCCGCATGCGTTGAACGACAGCGCCGAGCAGGCGCTGCTGGCTGCCGGCCTGCAGCCGCAGCACATGCATGTGGAACGCTTCGGCTTGCCGCCCGCGCTGACCGCAGCCACCTTGGTGGCGCAGCCGGGTGACGCCAGCACCGCCACCATCACCGTGGTGCGCGACGGGCTGACGCGTGAAGTGCCCTATGGCCCGCAGGACAGCAGCATCCTGGCCGCCGCCGCGCGCGCCGGCCTGGAGATGCCTTTTTCGTGCAGAAGCGGCGTCTGTGCCACCTGCCGCGCCAAGCTGAAACACGGCCAGGTGCGCATGGAGCGCAATTTCGCGCTTGAAAAAGACGAAATCGCCGCCGGTTTTGTGCTCAGCTGCCAGGCGCACCCCACCACCGAACGGGTGACGCTGTCTTTCGACGAACGCTGACCAGCGCGAAGCTGCGCGACCCGAGCAGGCCCCCGTGGCACGCCCCCGATCAGCCGGTTTTGAAGATCAGCGCGAGCTGATTTTGGCCGCCGCCGCGCAGCTGTTTGCACAGCGTGGTTACAGCAGCAGCACCATGGCAGAAGTGGCTGCCGCCTGCGGCATTTCCAAAGGCACGCTGTACCACTATGTGCGCGACAAACAAGACCTGCTGGCGCAGATCACCACCACCCATGTGCAGCGTCTGGTGGCCCTGGTGCAGGCGGTGGCCGCACGCCGCCTGCCACCGAAAGAACACCTGAGCGAACTGGTGCTGCAGTTCATGCAGGCCTACGAAAACGCCCAGGCCAAACACCGCGTGTTGACCGAGGACGTGAAATTTTTGCGCGCCGACGTTGCCGAGCCCCTTGACGCAACCCCTGCCGGCGCAGCCGCCGCGCGCGGGCCTGCAAGCCCGCGCCAGCAGGTGCTGCAGGGTCAGCGCCAGGTGGTGCAGGCGGTGGCCGATGCGGTGGCTGCGTTGCGTCCTGATTTGCAGCACGCGGAGCTGCACAAACCGGTGGCCATGCTGCTGTTTGGCATGATGAACTGGACCTTCACCTGGCTGCGCGCCAGCGGCCCGCTGACGCACCAGGACGTGGCGCAGCTGCTGCTGCAGGTGTTCCTGGGCGGCATCCAGGCGCTGCAGATTCAGCAGAGCAAAGCCTGAGCGTTGTGGCTGCGTTGCGCTGCCGGTGGCGCCAGCAGGGCGTTGATGCCTGTTGCTGCAAGACGCCGCTGGTGCAAGGTTTCGCCTGCCAGATCCCTGGTTGCACCGCGCAGCGGCAGCGCAGGCGCTGCTTCATGCACTTGGCTGCGGGCTGCGGGCAAAGCCCAGCCGTCGGTGGCCTGTTCGTTTGCGTGGTGCAACGTGCGTATACCGGCCAGCCCCGCTTCCGTGGCCCGCGCCAGCAAAGCTTCAGCGGCTGTTTCGCCCAGCTGCAGCGCAAAGTGCTGCCAGCGGCGCAGCACTCGTTCGTTCAGCCAGGCATCTTCCAGCGCCTGGCGCAGCGCACCGGCGTCGCAGCCGGCCTCCAGCACACGCGGTGCCATCGCGCCGACAAACAGATTGAAGTCTTGCCGCAGCGTGTGTTCAGGCAGCCACTGCGCAAAGCGGCGGCAACGCTCGCTCCAGCGCGGTGCGAGGAAGCTGCGTGTCAGCAGCGCCTGCAGGCCTTGCACGGCGTTGAGCAAGCGCACCCGGTTGGGCGGCAACACGGCCAGCGGCAGCACCGCAACCACGGCGAAGGGCAGAGGGGTGGCGTAGGAACGCAAAGCTGCCAGCCGCCACCATGCAGCGGCACTCAAGTTGTCGCCGTGGCTGTGCGGTGCCGGGTTGGGTGCCGAGGCGGACAGGGTCTGCGCTGCCACATTTGAAGCGGGCTGCGGCGTTACAGCTGCCGCAGCAATGCCTGCCGAATGGGTGCCTGCCGAAAGGACGGCCGCACGGTGGGCTTGCCGCACGCAGTCTTGCACGCTAAGGCCAACGCCCGCGCGCGCGGCGGCCAGGCTCATGACCGCCACATTGCCTGCTGCATAGCCGGCATCGGCGTTCAGCCGCGCCACCACCAGCGTGTCGGGCTGGCCGCGTGCACCTTGCAGCAGTTCGCGCGTGACGGGGCAGCGTGCGGCCTGAATCTGCGCCAGGTAGTTGGGTGTGAGCTGCTGGCCTTCAAAAGGAATGCCCAGGCGCCAGGCTTGCACCCGCAGCTGCAGCCACAGGCGGGTGTGGCGGGTGCAGCTGAGCGTGCGCGCACCGTAAACGGCCTTGCCGGCCAGCCAGCCCTGGCTGACCGGCGTGCCGTCCAGCAGCAGCTCGGGCGGCGGCACCAGGCCGTGATGGGCGTGGTCCCAGCCGATGTCAAAACCGTCGCGGTCCACTGCGGCGGCTTGCTGGCTGGCGTCAAGTTCAATCAGGGTCTGGTCCATCGCTGTCTCCGGTCTGCGCCACACACGGTGTGTGGGCCTGCCAGGACAGTGTGCAACCCAGGTAGCTCATGGCGTGAGCTACCTGCGTCAACCGCAAAATAAATCTCAGCGCAGCCGCTGGAAGCCGGGCCAGCGCTGCAGCAGGCCCGCAATGGCCAGCCCAGCGGCGATGCCGGCCGCATCGGCCAACAGGTCCATCGCATTCGCATCACGGCCGGGCATATGCAGCTGCAAAACTTCGATCGATGCCCCGTACAGCAGCAGCGCCGCCGCCATAACGGCGTGGTTGCGCCGGCCCGGCCCCAGTGCCAGCGCCGACGACACGGCCAGTGTGGCAAAAGCGCTGAAGTGCAACAGCTTGTCGAACTGTGCGATGCCGGCGCCGCCAGCGTTGGGGTGCAACGCTTCCCAGCTGACATAAACCAAGAGCACAGCGGTGAGCCACGCAAATGACCGGCGGCCGGGGGTTTTTTGACTTGCGGCGGGCGCGGCTTCGTGCATGGTGCCGATTGTCACCGCCAGCCCGCACCTGTGGCATCCGCTCGATGCCACAGCAACTGCCGAAGCAGCGTCACGCCGCCATGCGGGTGTTAAACTTTCGGGCTGTTCAGAAGTTAAAGGCCAACAGGCCTGCCAGCGTCTTTGCAGCACTCAAGCCGGTGTAGCTCAGTTGGTAGAGCAGCGCATTCGTAATGCGAAGGTCGAGGGTTCGACTCCTTTCACCGGCACCAGTTTTTTGCGCATCGCGAAGCGGCCGCAGCCCACCCGCTGGCGGCCGTTCTGCTGCGTGCGCAGCGCACCGCAAGCCGTGTACGCGTCTCTACAATGCGCCGCCATGCGCATCCTCATCGCCAACGACGACGGCTACCTCGCTCCCGGTTTGGCTGCTCTGGTGGCCGCTTGCCGAGGCCTGGGGCAGATCGACGTCATCGCCCCCGAACAAAACGCCAGCGGCACTTCGAATGCGCTCACGCTGACGCGCCCGCTGTCGGTGTTTGAAGCGCGCGGCGAACATGTGCAGGGCTTTCGTGTCGTCAACGGCACACCTTCAGACTGCGTGCACGTGGCGCTGACCGGTTTGCTCGGCCACCGGCCCGATCTGGTGCTGTCGGGCATCAACAACGGCGCCAACATGGGCGACGACACGCTTTATTCGGGCACGGTTGCCGCTGCAATGGAAGGTTATTTGTTTGGCGTGCCGGCGATTGCTTTTTCGCAAGCCGAAAAAGGCTGGGCTGAGCTGGACGCGGCCGCCCAAACCGCACGCGCGGTGGTGGAACAGGTGCTCGCCACCATGCCCCTGGGTGGCGCGCCGTGGCTGTTGAACGTCAACATTCCCAACCGCGCCGATGCCGCCACGCTGCCCCGTTGCATCACCCGCCTGGGCCGCCGCCACGCCAGCGCGCCGGTGATCCGTCAAAACAGCCCGCGTGGTGACACCATTTACTGGATCGGCCCGGCCGGTGACGCGCGTGAATGTGGCGAGGGCACCGATTTCCATGCCGTCGCGCAGGGCCAGGTGTCGATCACGCCACTGCAGGTGGACCTCACCGACCATGCGCAGCTGGGCCCTTGGGCGCAGCGCCTGGGCGGTCCGCGCTGATGCCGCATCCACGCGAAGCTGCCGTGCTGCCACCGGCTGACAAGCCCGGCCAGCCGGTGGCTTCTGGACCTGCGCCCGTGCGTGCAGCGCCCAAGTTTCCGTTGACGCTGGGGCAGCTGGCGCAGAGGCCCTTGTCTGCACAGCGGCCGCTTTCAGCGCCGCAGTTGCCGCCCCAGAATCCGCCTGCCAGAGCCGAAAAAAGCAAATTTCGTGTGGACCCCGCTGCGCAGCGCCTGCTGCGCCCGCAGCTTCACTTGCAGCAGGCTCATGCGTCGCGCGACCAGGCCGCGCGGCATGCAGGCCCCGCGGGTCTGGGCCTGGACTCGGCAGCGATGCGCCAGCGCATGGTGCAGCGGCTGGTCAGCGAAGGTGTGCGTGACGAAACGGTGCTGCAGGCTTTCATGCAGGTGCAACGCCATCTGTTTGTTGACAGCGCGCTGGTGGGCCAGGCTTATGAAGACACCAGTTTGCCGATCGGCCTGTCGCAGACGATTTCCAAGCCCTCGGTGGTGGCCCGCATGTTGTCGCTGTTGATGGCCGGTGATGCGGCCCGCGCGCAGGGCCACCTGGGGCGGGTGCTGGAAATCGGCACCGGCTGCGGTTACCAGGCAGCACTGCTGTGCCTGCTGGGGCGCAGCGTGGTGTCCATCGAAAGGCTGCAGGCGCTGCACGACAAAGCCTGTACGAACCTGGAATCGGTGCGCGGGCACAGCCTACGCCTGGTGCACGGGGACGGGCGTGCAGGGCACGCGCCGCGCGCGCCTTACGACAGCATCATTGCAGCCGCCGGTGGCGTCGCCTTGCCCGAAGCCTGGCTGCAGCAGCTGGCATCCGGCGGGCGTCTGGTGGCACCGATGCAAGAGGCCGGTGCGGGCCAGCAGGTTTTGATGGTCGTGGACCACAGGGCCAGCGGCCGGGTCTTCAGCCGTCAGGAGCTTGTGAATTTCGTCCCTTTAAAATCGGGCCTCGCTTGATGTCTGCTGCAGCTCACCGTGAAAGCCCCTTGTTGAACATGTTGCACCCCCGCCTGAACAACTTGCCTGCGCCCCCGTTGTCCGCTGGCGGGCGCGGTGCTGCTGCTGCCGCCGCCGGGCTGCTGGTGACGGCTCTGGTCGGCTGTTCGTCACCATCGCACCGCGCGCCGGTGGAAGAACGCAAGCCCGTGCCTCGCACCGCCACCGCAGCCATGCCCGTGGGCGTGGATGCACGCGCCACCCCGGTGGCAACGCTGCCCACCGCAGCCGAGGCGGCAGCGTCCAAGTTGCAACTGCCCGGCTGGGAAAACGCCGGCAAGCCGGGCTACTACACCGTCAAGCCCGGCGACACGCTGATACGCATCGGTTTGGACAACGGCCAGAACTGGCGCGACGTGGCGCGCTGGAGCGGTCTGGACAATCCCAACATCATTGAAGTCGGACAGGTGCTTCGTGTGGTGCCGCCCAGCCCTGCTGCGCCTGTTATTGCCGGCGTGGTTTCTGGCGCAACCGCGGCCGCCACCCGGCCTGTGGGCGCCAGCGGTGCCGTGGAGTCGCGGCCACTGGACGGCAGGCCTTTGCCGCCTGGCACGGTGTTGCCGCCCGCTGCGGGCGCGGCAACGCCTGGCGCAACCGGGGCCACTGCAACAGCGGTGCCCGCTGCCCCTGCCGCAACGGTCGCCACTGCACCCACGCGGGACGCCGAAGATGAACTGACCTGGGCCTGGCCCGCTGCGGGCCCGGTGGCGACAGCGTTTGATGACGTCAGAAGCAAAGGGCTGGCCTTCACCGGCAAGGCCGGCGACCCGGTACTGGCGGCGGCTGACGGCCGGGTGGTGTATGCAGGTTCCGGCCTGCGGGGTTACGGCAACCTGATCATCGTCAAACACAACGCCACCTACCTGACAGCCTATGCGCACAACCAGGCGCTGCTGGTAAAAGAAGACCAGGCCGTGCGGCGCGGGCAGAAGATCGCCGAGATGGGGTCGACCGAAGCCGAACGCGTGCAACTGCACTTCGAGCTGCGCCGCCAAGGCAAGCCCATCGACCCCGCACGCCTGCTGCCCCAGCGCTAGCTCTTGATGAGCCAAGGCAGTGACTGGCTCGAGGTCGAGTCGCTTGACCTCGACGCCCAGGGCGTGGCGCGCCGTGCACCGGCTGAGGGCGCAGGCGGCACCGACGGCGCAGCTGGCACTGACGCCACCGCAGGCGCCGGCAAGGTGGTGTTCATCGAAGGTGCGCTGCCC
Organism: Betaproteobacteria bacterium; assembly: GCA_043760045.1. Classification (GTDB taxonomy): domain Bacteria; phylum Pseudomonadota; class Gammaproteobacteria; order Burkholderiales; family Burkholderiaceae_C; genus Rubrivivax. The sequence continues at coordinate 7,427 of JAYUPP010000296.1, read as the reverse complement.
GGCGAACGGGTGCAAGTCAACGTCTCGCGCAAGAAAAACAATTGGGAACAAGGGCCGATGTCGGCTTTGGGCCGCGAAAGTGCACAGCGTGTGCGCCCCGGCTGCCCGCACTTTGGCCTGCATGCAGGCGCTTGCGGCGGCTGCAAGATGCAGCACCTGCACCCAGCCGCGCAGGTGGCCGTGAAGCAGCGGGTGTTGGAAGACAACCTGTGGCACCTGGCCAAGGTCAAGCCCGAGCGCATGTTGCGCGCCATCGAAGGCCCGGCCTGGGGCTACCGCGACCGCGCCCGCCTGTCGGTGCGCCATGTGGTCAAGAAGGGCACGGTGCTGATCGGCTTTCACGAACGCAAGTCGCGTTACGTGGCCGACATGTCAGTGTGCCCTGTGCTACCCAGCCACGTCAGCGCCATGCTGCTGCCGCTGCGTGCACTGGTCGGCGCCATGGACCAGCGCGACCGCCTGCCGCAGATCGAGCTGGCCATCGGCGATGGTGTGACAGCGCTGGTGCTGCGCCACCTGGAGCCTTTGACCGCCGCTGATGCCCAGCGTCTGCGCAGTTTTGCAGATCAACATGGCGTGCAGTGGTGGTTGCAGCCCAAGGGCCCCGACACCGTGCATCTGCTCGATGCCGGTGCGCCAGCGCTCGCCTATCGACTGCCTGAATTTGGCATCACGATGCCCTTCAAGCCGACCGACTTCACGCAGGTCAACGCACACATCAACCGCGTGCTGGTGGACCGCGCATTGAAGCTCTTGGCTTGCGCGCCACAAGACCGTGTCATCGACTGGTTCTGCGGTCTGGGCAACTTCACCTTGCCGCTGGCCACGCAGGCCGCAACGGTGCTGGGCATCGAAGGCAGCGCGACCCTGGTGGCCCGCGCGCGGGACAACGCCGCGCTCAATGGCCTGGCTTCAAAAACGCAGTTTCAGGCGCGCAATCTGTTCGAAATGGGCGTGCAGGATTTGCAGGCGACGGGCCGTGCACAACGCTGGCTGGTGGACCCGCCCCGAGAAGGCGCTTTTGCGCTGGTGAAGGCCTTGGTTGACGCTGTCTTGGTTGACCCCGCCAACCCGGGTGACATGGCAGCCTGGCAGCCGCCCGTGCGCATCGTCTATGTGAGTTGCAACCCCGCTACGCTGGCGCGCGACGCCGGCCTGCTGGTGCATCAGGCCAACTACCGGTGCAGCCTGGCCGGGGTGGTCAACATGTTCCCGCACACCGCCCATGTCGAGAGCATCGCGGTGTTTGACCGCCATCCGTCTGCGGCTTGAAACTGCGATTGACCCAGCAAAAAGGGGCCCGCAGGCCCCTTTTTTTACGCTTTCAGCAAACCTCAATCATTGCTGCCGCCACCGATGCCAAACAGCATCAGCAAGCTCTGGAACACGTTGTAGATGCTGAGATACACGCCCAGGGTGGCGGTGATGTAGTTGGTTTCTTCGCCATCACGCACACGCTTCAGGTCGTACAGGATGAAAAACGAGAAGATCACACTCACCAGCAGGGCCAGAGTGATGCTCAAGGCGCTGCTCTGGATGAAGATGCTGGCGATGCCGGCCACGAAGACCACGATCATGCCGATGAACATGAACTTGGCGATGCCCGACAGGTCGCGCTTGATCACGCTGGACAGCGTGGCCATGCCCAGGAACACCGCGCCGGTGCTGGCAAAAGCCATCATCACCAGGCCGGTGCCGTTGCTCATGCCCAGCACCACCGCCAACATGCGCGACAGCATCATGCCCATGAAGAAGGTGAAGCCCAGCAACACCGGCACGCCGGCCGCCGAGTTTTTCAGCTTTTCAATCGCATACATGAAGCCAAAGGCGCCGACCAGGAAAACAACAAGGCCGATACCGGGTGTCAAGATGCGGTTCAGGCCCAGTGCCATGCCCGCCCAGGCGCCCAGCACGGTGGGCACCATCGACAAGGCCAGCAGCCAGTAGGTGTTGCGCAGGACGCGGTTGCGCTCGGCAACGATGACACCGCCACCGGAATAGCCGGGGACGTTCTGCACATTCTGGTTCATGGAAAAACCTCCAACAGGGATGAGTGTCCAAAGAGACACCCACGCATTGTAGGGATAGAGCAAGGCACCGGCCATAGCCCCACGGCAGGCATTCCATTGGCAGTTCAGTGGTGCACCAATTTGAAAGTTGAAGGAGAAGTTGAAGGGGACGCTATTTGTGATCTCCCGCGCTGGCCCGCTTCCTGAAAGTGGGCGACGCATCAGCCTGCTTTCTTGCAGCGGTTATCGTCGCCGCCGATGAAATCCAAACCCACTCTCACTTTTGACGACGTGCGCGCCATCGCCGCCGCGGCCGAGGCCGAAGCACGCACCCACGGCTTTGCCGTCACCATTGCCGTTGCTGACGACGGCGGCCACCTGCTGTGGCTGCAGCGCCTGGACGGCGCGGCGGCGATCTCTGCCGAGATTGCCACTGCCAAGGCCCAGACCGCTGCGCTGGGCCGTCGCGAGAGCAAGGTCTATGAAGACATGATCAACCAGGGCCGCACGTCGTTTTTGAGCGCTCCCCGGCTGCAGGGCATGCTGGAAGGTGGCGTGCCCATCCTCGTTGGCGACCACTGCGTGGGCGCTGTCGGTGTCAGCGGTGTCAAGTCTTCCGAAGATGCGCAGATTGCGCGGGCGGGCATCGCTGCGCTGAAAATTTGACCGGCTCGCGGCCCAGGCACTGAACCTTGCGGCGCCCGGGGAGGCGCGCGCCGTCGGGCTGAGCACAGGCGCCAAAGGCGATGGCTTTCGACCTGCGGGCTATACTTCGCAGGTTTACCCGCACCCACCCCAGCGCTCAAGAAACTTCGTCACGGGTTTCCCTTCGATGCCGCCCTGAACACCCGTTTCAGGGTGGCGATGAGCGCGAAAACCCCGGAGCTTTACTCTTGCTGCCTGTCCTGTCCCCCGCACTGCTGGCCCTGGCAGACGGAACAACCTTTCTGGGCACCAGCATTGGTGCAGCCGGCACCACGGTGGGCGAGGTGGTGTTCAACACCTCACTCACCGGCTACCAGGAAATCCTTACTGACGCCAGCTACTGCCGGCAGCTGGTGACGCTGACCTACCCACACATCGGCAACGTCGGTGTCAACGAAGAAGACCTGGAATCCAGCCGCGTGCAGGCTGCGGGTCTGATCGTCAAAGACGTGTCGCTGCGTGTGTCCAACTTTCGCGCCACGGCCAGCCTGCCGCAATATCTGGTGCAGCAGGGCACGGTAGCTATCGCCGACATCGACACCCGTCGCCTGACACGTGTGCTGCGCAGCACCGGCGCGCAAAACGGCAGCATCACGAGTTTCGAGCCGGGCACTGCAGTGGGTGCTGAACACATTGCTGCGGCGGTGGCGCGCGCCCGCGCGGCGCCGTCGATGGCGGGCCTTGATCTGGCACGCGTGGTGACCACCGCAGCGCTTTATGAGTGGACCGAGCCCGAATGGCAGCTGGGCAGTGGCTACAGCAGCGCGGTTGCGGCGCGCCGCCATGTCGTGGCCTATGACTTCGGCATCAAGCGCAACATCTTGCGCATGCTGGCGTCGCGCGGTTGCCGCATCACCGTGGTGCCTGCACAAACTTCTGCGGCCGAGGTGCAGGGCCTGCGCCCTGACGGCGTCTTCCTGAGCAACGGGCCCGGCGACCCCGAGCCCTGTGACTACGCCATCACCGCTGCGCGCGAGCTCATCAACAGCGGCGTGCCCACCTTCGGCATCTGCCTGGGCCACCAGATCATGGCGCTGGCCTCGGGCGCCCACACATTCAAGATGAAATTTGGCCACCACGGCGCCAACCACCCGGTGAAAGACCTGCAGACGGGCCGCGTCAGCATCACCAGCCAAAACCATGGCTTTGCGGTGGATGAAAAGACGCTGCCCGCCAACTTGCGCGCCACGCACATCAGCCTTTTTGACGGCACGCTGCAGGGCCTGGCGCGCACCGACAAGCCCGCTTTCTGTTTCCAGGGCCACCCTGAAGCCAGCCCGGGCCCGCATGACATTGGCATCCTCTTTGACCGTTTTGTTGCCCTGATGGAAAAACCGTAAATGGCCAAGCGCACCGACCTGCACAGCATCCTGATCATCGGCGCCGGCCCCATCGTCATCGGCCAGGCTTGTGAATTCGACTACTCTGGCGCCCAGGCCTGCAAGGCGCTGCGAGAAGAGGGCTACCGCGTCATCTTGGTGAACAGCAACCCGGCCACCATCATGACCGACCCCGAGATGGCGGACGTGACCTACATCGAACCCATCACCTGGCAGGTGCTGGAACAGATCATCGTCAAAGAACGTGCTGCGCGCCCGCTGGAGAAGATGGCGCTGTTGCCCACCATGGGTGGCCAGACGGCACTGAACTGCGCACTCGACCTGCACAGGAACGGCGTGCTTGCTGAGCATGGCGTGGAAATGATCGGCGCCAATGAACACGCGATTGAAAAAGCCGAAGACCGCATGAAGTTCAAGGACGCGATGACCTCCATCGGCCTGGCCTCGGCCAAAAGTGGTGTGGCGCACAGCATGGAAGAGGCGCTGCTGGTGCAGCGGCAGATTCAGGCCGACATCGGCGGCACCGGTTTTCCGATGGTCATACGCCCCAGTTTCACGATGGGCGGCACGGGCGGTGGCATCGCCTACAACCCCGAAGAGTTTGAAGAAATCTGCAAACGCGGCCTCGACCTTTCGCCGACCAAAGAACTGCTGATCGAAGAAAGCCTGATCGGCTGGAAAGAGTTCGAGATGGAAGTGGTGCGCGACAGCGCCGACAACTGCATCATCGTGTGCAGCATCGAAAACCTCGACCCCATGGGCATCCACACCGGAGACAGCATCACTGTTGCACCTGCGCAGACGCTCACCGACAAGGAATACCAGGTGATGCGCAACGCCAGCATCGCCATCCTGCGCGAAATCGGTGTCGATACCGGTGGCAGCAATGTGCAGTTTTCGGTGAACCCGCAGAACGGCCGTTTAATCATCATCGAAATGAACCCGCGGGTGTCGCGCTCGTCGGCGCTGGCTTCCAAGGCCACCGGTTTCCCAATTGCCAAAGTGGCCGCCAAACTGGCCGTGGGCTACACGCTGGACGAACTGCGCAACGACATCACCGGTGGCCTGACGCCGGCCAGCTTCGAGCCCAGCATCGACTACGTGGTGACCAAGATTCCGCGTTTTGCGTTCGAAAAATTCCCCGCTGCAGACGCCAGGCTGACAACCCAAATGAAAAGCGTGGGCGAAGTGATGGCCATGGGCCGCACGTTCCAGGAAAGTTTCCAGAAAGCGTTGCGCGGGCTGGAAACGGGCATCGACGGAATGACCGAGCGATCGACAGACCGCGACGAGATCATCGAGGAGATCGGCGAAGCCGGCCCCGAGCGCATCCTGTACGTGGGCGATGCCTTCCGCATCGGCATGACGCTGGAAGAGATCTTCGACGAGACCGCGATCGATCCGTGGTTCCTGGCGCAGATCGAACAACTGGTGCAGCACGAGACTGCGATCACCGGGCGCACGCTGGCGAGTTTGTCCGCGACCGAGCTTCGCTTCCTGAAGCAGAAGGGCTTCTCGGATCGGCGCCTGGCCAAGCTGCTGGGCACGAACCAGCACGAGGTGCGCGCCACGCGCCACGCGCAGGGCATCCGCCCGGTCTACAAACGGGTAGACACCTGCGCCGCCGAGTTCGCGACGCAGACCGCCTACATGTACTCGAGCTACGAGCACATCGACGGCGAGTGCGAAGCTGAACCGACGGATCGCAAGAAAATCATGGTGCTCGGCGGCGGCCCGAACCGCATCGGCCAGGGCATCGAGTTCGACTACTGCTGCGTGCACGCGGCGCTGGCGATGCGCGAGGACGGCTACGAGACCATCATGGTCAACTGCAATCCCGAGACGGTGTCGACCGACTACGACACCTCGGACCGCCTCTACTTCGAGCCGGTGACGCTGGAAGACGTGCTCGAGATCGTCGCGAAGGAAAAGCCGGTCGGTGTGATCGTGCAGTATGGCGGGCAGACACCCTTGAAGCTGGCACTCGACCTGGAACGTGCGGGCGTGCCGATCGTTGGCACTTCGCCCGATTCGATCGACATCGCCGAAGACCGTGAGCGCTTCCAGAAGCTGCTGCACGAACTGAAGTTGCGCCAGCCGCCCAACCGCACCGCGCGCACCGAAGACGCCGCGAAGCTGCTGGCCGCCGAGATCGGCTATCCGCTGGTGGTGCGCCCGAGTTACGTGCTCGGTGGCCGCGCGATGGAAATCGTGCACGGCGAGAAGGACCTGGAGCGCTACATGCGCGAAGCGGTGCGTGTATCGGAGAAGTCGCCGGTGCTGCTGGACCGCTTCCTGGACGACGCGATCGAGGTCGATGTCGACTGCATCAGCGATGGCACCGAGGTGATGATCGGCGGCATCATGGAACACGTCGAGCAGGCCGGCATCCACTCCGGCGACTCGGCCTGTTCACTGCCGCCGTATTCGCTGCCGAAGAAGCTGCAAGACGAGTTGCGGCGCCAGACCGCGCTGATGGCCAAGGCGCTGAAGGTCGTCGGCCTGATGAATGTGCAGTTCGCAATCCAGGGCGACATCTCGGGTGATGGCGAGAACGCCGTGGTCTACGTGCTCGAAGTGAACCCGCGGGCCTCGCGCACCGTGCCCTTCGTGTCGAAGGCGACCGGCCAGCCGCTGGCCAAGATCGCGGCGCGTTGCATGGTCGGCCAGAAGCTCTCCGGCCAGCAGGACCGCAAGGGCCAGGCGCCGGGCGAAGTGATCCCGCCGTACTACTCGGTCAAGGAAGCGGTGTTTCCCTTCAACAAGTTCCCGGGTGTGGACCCGATCCTCGGGCCGGAAATGCGCTCCACCGGCGAGGTGATGGGCGCAGGGCGAACCTTTGGCGAAGCGATGCTCAAGAGCCAGCTCGGCGCTGGCTCGCGCCTGCCGACCAGGGGCACGGTCTGCATCACGGTGAAGAACGGCGACAAGGCGCGGGCCGTGGTCGTCGCACGGGACCTGCACGCGCTGGGTTTCCAGATCGTTGCGACCAAGGGCACGGCCGCCGCCATCAGCGAAGGCGGCGTGCCGGTGAAGGCGGTCAACAAGGTCAAGGACGGCCGGCCGCACATTGTCGACATGGTCAAGGCGGGTGAGATCCAGCTCGTCTTCACGACGGTGGATGAAACGCGCACCGCGATTGCCGATTCGCGCCACATCCGCCAGGCCGCGTTGGCGAACCGCATCACCTACTACACCAGCATGGCGGGTTGCGAAGCGGCGGTCGAGGGCATGAAACACCAGGACGATCTGGTCGTGGCCTCGTTGCAGGAATTGCACCGTGAACTGGGTTCTCCGATTCACGCGCCGGTGCACTAAACTCAATTCGCTCCATCACCGCCGCCGCCGGAACAGTCCAGCGGCGGCGTCATTT
>JAYUPP010000295.1:0-8501 GCA_043760045.1 Betaproteobacteria bacterium | reverse complement strand
GCCAGCCCCCAAAACACCAATCTCAGTTCGTCGCCAGGCTCACTCCTCAATGGAATGTCGAGCCGGGCTCCAGGCTCATACCTCGTTGGACAAGACTGGGACTTGCGAAGCCGCGAAAGCCGCCATATACTGCGAGGCTCGACGCGGCTTGAACAGGTGCCCTCAGAGGGCAGCAGAGCTTCAGTAAAAGCAGCGGCGAAGGCAGTGTCTGATATGCGGGATTAGCTCAGTTGGTAGAGCGATACCTTGCCAAGGTATAGGTCGAGAGTTCGAGTCTCTTATCCCGCTCCAAATTTCCAGCACAAGGGAAGCTTCGGCTTCCCTTCTTTTTGGCATCAGAATAGTTGCACAACGGTTGGCCACGGCGCGATAGCAAAGCGGTTATGCAACGGATTGCAAATCCGTCCAGTCCGGTTCGACTCCGGATCGCGCCTCCAGTCCAGATGCTTCGCGGCGGAAGTCCAAACCGCCATCGTTGCAGCGCCCGTGCCGCGAGAGCGGCAATGAAGCGTCGCTGCGTCCATGAAGCGCTGCCTCAAGTGGCCCGCTCATAATCGAGCCCACCCGCAGCCCGGGTGGCGAAATTGGTAGACGCAGCGGACTTAAAATCCGCCGCCCCCAACAAGGGCATACGGGTTCGATTCCCGTCCCGGGCACCACCCCTGCAAGCTTGAAGCAAAAGGGCAAAGCACCATGGCCTTGTTTGCTCAGGACTCGCTGAACCCGGGCGTCAGCAAACGTGAAGTGCTGGGCTGGGCGATGTACGACTTCGCCAACTCGGGCTACACCACTGTCGTGCTGACAGCCGTGTTCAACGCCTACTTTGTGGGCGTGGTGGCGCAGGGTGCCGATTGGGGCACGCTCGCCTGGACGCTGGCACTCGGCTTGTCTAACGCGCTGGTGATGGCGACCATGCCACTGCTGGGCGCTTATGCCGATGCCCGCGCCGCCAAGAAGCGTGTATTGGCGATGGCCACACTTGGCTGCGTGCTGGCCACCGCCGCACTGGCGGCAGTGGGCCAGGGCGATGTCGCGCTGGCGGTGGTGGCCGTGGTGCTGTCGAACCTGTTTTATTCCTGGGGGGAATCGGTGAACGCGGCCTTCCTGCCCGAACTGGCGCGGCGCGAAGCGATGGGGCGCGTGTCGGGCTGGGGCTGGAGCTTCGGCTACTTCGGCGGCATGCTCACCTTGGGTTTGAGCCTGGTTTATGTGATCTGGGCGCAGGGCCAGGGCTTGCCCGCAACGCACTTTGTGCCGGTCAGCATGCTGATCACGGCGGTGGTCTACGCGCTGGCTTCGCTGGCCACTTTCATGCTGCTGCGCGAACGCGCGCAGCCCCAGCCGCGATTGCAGTCGCAGCAGCACGCGGGCACCCGTGCCGCGGTGCAGCGTTTGCGCCAGACCTGGCAGCAGGCCAGCCGCTATCAAGACTTCGTCGGCTTGCTGGTTTGCGCCCTGTTTTATCAAGCCGGTATCGCGGTGGTGATAGCGCTGGCCGCCGTTTATGCCGAGCAGGTGCTGGGCTTCAAACAGACGCAGACGATGCTGCTGGTGTTCCTGGTGAACATTGCGTCTGCCATCGGCGCGTTTGGTTTTGGCTATCTGCAAGACCGCATCGGCCACCGGCCGGCGTTGGCCATCACCTTGTGGGGTTGGGTGCTGATGACGGTGCTGGCTGTGCTGGCCACCACGCCTGGCCTGTTTTGGGTGGCCGCTGTGCTGGCGGGTTTGTGCATGGGCAGCAGCCAGTCGGCTGGGCGTGCACTCGCGGCCTTGTTCGCGCCACCGTCACAAACGGCAGAGTTTTTTGGTTTGTGGACATTTGCAACGCGCCTGTCGGCGATCCTTGGGCCCATCACCTACGGCCTGGTGACCTGGCTCACAGCGGGCAACCACCGCATCGCCATTCTCAGCACGGGCGCTTTTTTTCTCGTCGGCCTGCTGTTGCTGCGGCGCATTGATGTCGAGCGTGGCAGCCGGGCTGCCACGCTCGACATCACATCTGCCGAAAAATAGTACGGTCGTTCTATTTTTTCCCCCACACCCGGTGTGTGGCGCGGTCGGCCACCTAGAATGGCGGCATCAAGCAAACGTCAATTCTGTGCAGGAGCGTCGCTCATGAAGGTGCTGGTTCCCGTGAAACGGGTGGTGGACTACAACGTCAAGGTGCGGGTCAAAAGCGATGGCACCGGGGTGGACATTGCCAACGTCAAGATGAGCATGAACCCCTTCGACGAGATCGCTATCGAAGAAGCCGTGCGGTTGCGGGAAAAGGGCGTGGTTACCGAAGTGATAGCCGTGTCTTGCGGCGTCACGCAATGCCAGGAGACTTTGCGCACCGCCATGGCCATCGGCGCCGACCGTGCCATCCTGGTTGAATGCGCAGATGAACTGCAACCGCTGGCGGTGGCCAAGCTGCTGAAAGCGCTGGTCGACAGAGAACAACCGGGCCTGGTGATTTTGGGCAAGCAAGCCATTGACGACGACTGCAACCAAACCGGCCAAATGTTGGCCGCCCTGGCGGGCCTGCCCCAGGCCACGTTTGCTTTCAAGGTGGAAGTGGGCGGCGCGGCCGGCGAGGGCCATGCCTTGGTAACACGCGAAGTGGACGGTGGCCTGGAGACGCTGAAGATCAAGCTGCCGGCCGTCATCACCACCGACCTGCGCCTGAACGAGCCGCGTTATGTCACGTTGCCCAACATCATGAAGGCGAAGAAAAAGCAGCTCGACGTGTTCAAGCCGTCTGACCTGGGTGTGGACGTCACGCCGCGCATCAAAACGCTGAAGGTCAGCGAGCCGCCCAAACGCGGTGCCGGCGTCAAGGTGCCCGACGTGGCCACCCTGGTGAACAAGCTGAAAAACGAAGCGAAGGTGATTTGAGATGGCTGCCCTGGTAATTGCTGAACACGACAACGCCGGCGTCAAAGGCGCGACGCTGAACACCGTCACTGCCGCGCTGGCTTGCGGCGGCGACGTGCATGTGCTGATTGCCGGCGCCGGTGCAGGTGCAGCAGCGCAGGCGGCGTCGCAAATCGCCGGTGTGGCCAAGGTGCTGCACGCCGACGCGCCAGGCCTCAATCATGGCTTGGCAGAGAACGTGGCCGCACAGGTGCTTGCGGTGGCGCAGAACTACAGCCACATCCTGTTCCCGGCCACCGCCAGTGGCAAAAACGTGGCGCCGCGCGTGGCCGCGTTGCTGGACGTGGCGCAGATCAGCGACGCCACCAAGGTGCTGTCAGCCGATACTTTTGAGCGCCCCATTTACGCCGGCAACGCCATTGCCACGGTGCAGAGCCTGGACGCCATCAAGGTGATGACGGTGCGCACCACCGGCTTCGACCCCGCAGCCGCCAGCGGTGGCAGTGCTGCGCTTGAAGTGCTGGCGGCGGTGGCCGACGCCGGCATCTCCAGCTTCATCGGCAGTGAGATTGCGAAAAGCGACCGGCCCGAATTGACCGCAGCGAAGATCATCGTCAGTGGGGGCCGGGCGCTCGGCAGCAGCGAAAAATTCAACGATGTGTTGACACCGCTGGCCGACAAGCTGGGCGCCGCTTTGGGTGCCAGCCGCGCGGCGGTGGACGCCGGGTATGCGCCCAACGACTGGCAAGTCGGCCAGACCGGCAAGATCGTGGCGCCGCAGTTGTATGTGGCCTGTGGCATCAGTGGCGCCATTCAGCACCTGGCCGGCATGAAAGACAGCAAGGTCATTGTGGCCATCAACAAAGACGCTGAAGCGCCCATCTTCAGCGTGGCTGATTACGGGCTGGAAGCCGACCTCTTTGTGGCTGTGCCCGAGCTGACCAACAGCTTGTAAAAACCGCACAGACCTGGCGCAAATTCAAGGGCGCCCGATGTGGCGCCCTTGCACTTTTGGATAGCCTTTTCGGACGACACCACCATGACCTACCGCGCACCCCTGAAAGACATGCTTTTTGTGATGAAAGAGCTGGCCGGCATCGACGCCGTGGCTGCGCTGCCGGGTTATGAAGACGCAGGTTTTGACACCGCGCAGGCGGTGCTGGAAGAAAGTGCCAAGTTCACCGAAAGTGCTATCGCGCCGTTGAACTGGGAGGGTGACAAAAACCCTTCGTCCTTCAAAGACGGTGTCGTCACCACCACGCCCGGGTTCAAGGAAGCCTTCAAACAATTTGCCCAGGGCGGCTGGCAGGCGCTGCAGCACCCGCCCGCTTTTGGCGGCCAGGGTTTGCCCAAGCTCATCCACACCGCTTGTTCAGAAATGCTGAACAGCGCCAACATGAGTTTTGCGCTGTGCCCCTTGCTCACCGACGGCGCGGTTGAGGCGCTGCTGACGGCTGGCTCACCCGAGCTGCAGGCCACCTATCTGCACAAAATGATTGATGGCACCTGGACGGGTTCAATGAACCTGACCGAGCCGCAAGCCGGCAGTGACTTGGCAGCGGTGCGCACGCGCGCCGAGCCGCAGCCCGACGGCACCTACAAAATATTCGGCACCAAGATCTTCATCACCTATGGTGAACATGACATGGCCGACAACATCGTGCACCTGGTGTTGGCGCGGGTGGTGGGTGCGCCTGAAGGCGTGAAGGGCATCTCGCTCTTTGTCTGCCCGAAGTTCATGGTGAACGCCGACGGCAGCCTGGGCGAGCGCAACGATGTGCACTGTGTCAGCATCGAACACAAGTTAGGCATCAAGGCCAGCCCGACCGCCGTTTTGCAGTATGGCGATGGAATATCGAAGCCTGACGGCTCGGGTGGCGCCGTCGGCACGCTGGTGGGCCAGGAAAACCGTGGCCTGGAAACCATGTTCATCATGATGAACGCGGCGCGGTTTGGCGTCGGCGTGCAGGGCATTGCGCTGGCCGAGCGTGCTTACCAGAGGGCCGTGCAATATGCGCGCGACCGGGTGCAAAGCCGCCCGGTGGACGGCTCGTTGCGCGCCGCCGGCGCCATCATTCACCACCCCGATGTGCGGCGCATGTTGATGACGATGCGCGCTTACACCGAAGGCTGCCGCGCGATGGCGATGGTGGGTGCTGCAGCCTATGACGCTGCACACGCCCACCCCGATGCTGCAACGCGCCAGCAGAACCATGCCTTCTACGAATTTCTGGTGCCGTTGATCAAGGGCTTGTCTACCGAGATGAGCCTGGACGTGGCCAGCCTGGGCGTGCAAGTGCACGGTGGCATGGGTTTCATCGAAGAAACCGGCGCTGCGCAGTACCTGCGCGACGCCAAGATCTTGACCATCTACGAAGGCACCACCGCCATCCAGGCTAACGACCTGGTGGGCCGCAAAACGGCGCGCGACGGTGGCGCGGTGGCGCGGGCCATTGCCGGCCAAATTGAAGCCACTGAACGCCAGTTGCTGGCGCGGCCCAGTGCAGCCTGCAAGCGCATGGCCGAGCGGCTGGCTGCCGGCCGGCAGGCTTTTGTCGACGCTGTGGGCTTTGTTGCCGGCCACACCAAGGCACAGCCCAACGCGGTGTTTGCCGGCAGCGTGCCTTACCTGATGCTGGCCGGCACGGTGGTGGCGGGTTGGCAAATGGCGCGCGCGTTGATGGTGGCAGAAGACCGACTGGAGCAGGGTGTGGATGCCGATTTCATGCAAGCCAAGATCAGCACCGCGCGCTTCTTTGGCGACCACATCCTCGTCAAAGCCCCGGCTTTGCGTGACAGCATCGTTGAAGGGGCTGATGCCGTCACCGCAATGGCGCTGGAGAGTTTCTGATGGCCATGAATGTTGGCGTTAGGCTCGCCACGCTGCTTTCTGTGCTGGCGCTGACGGCTTGCACCAGTATCGGCCTGGGCATCAGCATTCCGATTGGGGGCATCGGCAGCATCGGTGTCGGCGTGGGCAGCGACGGCCGCATGACTGGCGGCGTGGCGGTGGGCCGTGGCGGTGTCAGCGTGGGCGTGGGTGGCACGGCCGACTTGCCGCGCCCGTCGCCTGAGCCCGCTTCGCCGTCTGCCTCTGCAGCTTCAGCAACCAGGAAGTAAGCGCCGATGAAAGTGGCCACCCCGCGCCAGGTGATCGTCAACGCCACGCTGTTTGACAGCGCCAGCGGCACGCTGCTACCGCACACCACCCTTGTTATTGAAGGTGAGCGAGTGGCCACGGTGACACAAGAGCCGTTGCAGGTGGATGACGCGCAGCGCATCAACGCCGAAGGCCGCATCGTGTTGCCGGGCCTGATTGATGCCCACGTGCATGTGGTGGCCGCCAGCCACGATCTCGTGGGCCTGGCGCAGCAGCCGCCCTCGCTGGTGGGTGCACAAAGCAGCCAGATCATGCGGCAGATGTTGCGGCGGGGTTTCACCACCGTGCGCGACGCCGCCGGTGCCGACTTCGGGCTGCAAGAGGCGGTGGCGCGGGGCCTTTACGAAGGGCCGCGCCTCTTCATCGCCGGTTTTCCCATCAGCCAGACCGGCGGTCATGCCGACATGCGGCCCAAGGGTGTGCGCACCACGGGCATGTTCTGCAGCTGCGCCGGCCTGGGGCTGATGGGCGCCATTGCTGACGGTGTGGGCGAGGTGCGCCGCGCCGTGCGCGAGCAGGTGCGCACGGGTGCGAACCACATCAAGATCATGGCCGGTGGCGGCATCAGCAGCCCCACCGACCCGCTGGAAGGCACGCAGTTCTCAGTCGACGAACTGCGTGCTGCGGTTGAAGAAGCCGAAGCCGCCAACCTGTACGCGCTGGCGCATGCATATTCGCCGCGTGCGGTGTCGCGCGCGGTGCTGGCAGGTGTGCGGTCCATCGAGCACGGCAACTTGATAGACGAGGCCACCGCGCGGCTGATGAAAACCCACGGCACCTACTTGGTGCCCACGCTCGCCACCTACGCCGCGCTGGCGGCCGAGGGCCAGCGCCTCGGTTGGTCGGGCGAGATGTTGCAGAAGCTGCAGCAAGTGAAAGACCGGGGCATCGAAGCCGTGCGCATGTGCCAGGCCGAGGGCGTGCCGGTGGTCTACGGCACGGACCTGCTGGGCCATATGCACAACCAGCAGAACCAGGAATTTCTGCTGCGCGCACCTGCACAGTCGCCCACAGAAATCTTGCAAAGCGCAACCATCGTGGCGGCACGCCTGATGCGGCAGGAAAGCCACATCGGGCAGCTGGTAGCCGGTGCTTATGCCGACCTGCTGATCGTTGAAGGTGACCCCACGCGTGACGCTGGCGTGATGGCCCAGCCACAGCAGGCCATACAACTGCTGATGCAGGCGGGCCGCATCGTCGGGCACTGACACCTGCCTGCGCCGGCCCGCGTGCTGTGCAAGTGAAAAGGGGCCCCAGCGGGCCCCTTGTTTGGGGTGGCCCTTACAGGCCGAGCATCAGCGCACCGAAGTGAACCGCGCCTCAGGCCTGTCGTCAGAACGGTGCACCGTGCTGACGCCGGCTTTCATCACCCAGGGCCTGATCTGGTGGTGCAGCGGAATCAGCAGCACCTCGTCTTTCAGGCGCACCAGGCTGTCGCGAATCATCGCGTTGCGTTTGGCGACATCGGTTTCGGTTTTCATCGCGTCGACTGCTTTATCAAGCGCCGGGTCGCTGACGCGCGAGAAGTTGAAGTTGCCGTCGGCTCCACTCGTGCGGGTGCGCGCCAGCGACTGCACCGCGTACTGCCCGTCATAGGTGGCGACGCCCCAGCCCAGCAGGTACATCGAACTGTCGAAGTTCTGCACCTTCTGGATGAAGGTGGCCATGTTTTCGGCCGACAGTTCCGCCTTCACCCCTATGCGGGCCCACATCGCAATCACCGCCTGGCAGATTTTTTCGTCGTTCACATAGCGGTTGTTGGGGCAGTTGAGCCTGAACTCAAAACCGTTGGGATAACCGGCTTCGGCGAGCAGCTTCTTCGCTTTTTCGACATCGGTCTTAACGGGCGCATCCAGCGCCTTGTCGTAGCCGTTGACACCCGGCGCCACCATCATGCCCGCAGGCACTGAAAGGCCGCGCATGATGCTGCGCTTGATGCCTTCGCGGTCGATGGCGATGCTCAGCGCCTCGCGCACCCGTTTGTCTTTGAAGGGGTTTTTGCCCTTCACGTTGCTGTACTTCAGCTCGGTGCTGCCGATGTCGGGCGCCAGGAAGATGGTGCGCACTTCAGGGCCGTCGATGACCTTCAGCTTTTTGTCGGTGCGCAGGCGGTCGATGTCCTGCGTGGGCACGTCGGTCAACATGTCCACATCGCCCGACAGCAATGCCGCCACGCGGGTGGCGTCGGCTTTGATGGGCGTGTACACCACCTGGGCCACATTGCCTTCGGCCTTGCTCCACCAGACGTCATTGCGCGCCATCATGATGCGTTGCTCGGGTTGCCAGCTCAGGATGCGGAAGGCCCCAGTGCCCATCACGTTGCGCGAGGCGAAGTTTTCTTCCTTCGCCTTGTAGTCCTGTGTGTTGGTGGTTTTGTTCTTCTCGGCCCAGGCCTTGCTCATGATGCGGAAGTCGATGATGTTGCGCAGCAGCAGCGGGTTGGCTGCCGAGAGGATCACGTCCACCGTGTGGTCGTCGATCT
>JAYUPP010000294.1:0-3284 GCA_043760045.1 Betaproteobacteria bacterium | reverse complement strand
GTGAGGCTCCAAGTAGGCCACTGGGAAGCACGAGGAAAAGGCGCCCAGGCAACTGCCGAGTGCAGGCCGGTGCTTTCCCAATTCAATTTTCAGGAACTTTCGGTCGTTGGTCAGCGAGCCGTCCGTGCCCAGAGTGTACAAGCTGTGCTGTGCCGGCAGCTGTGCAACGGCGCCGGCGTGGCGGTGGTGGCGGTGCACTACCGCATGGGCCCTGAGCACCGGTTTCCTGCCGCCGTGGACGACAGCGTGGATGCCACGCGCTGGCTGCAGGCACAAGCCGCCACGCTGGCGCTGGACGGCGCACGCATGGCCGTCGGCGGCGACAGTGCCGGTGGCAATTTGGCTGCGGTGGTGGCGCTGGCGCTGCGCGATGCGACTTTCAATCAACCGGCCAATCAACCGGCCAATCACCCGGCCGATCAACCGGCCAATCAACCGGCCAATCACCCGGCCGCTGCACTCGCCGATGACCCGGCCGTTGCACCGCTGGCCTTCCAGTTGTTGATCTACCCCGCCACCGACATGCGGGCCGTGGCCCCATCGCACCAACGCAACGGCCAGGGTTATGTGCTGACAGCGGACACCCTGAATTATTTCCGTGACCACTACATGGGCCCATGGCCGAGCGGGCAGGCGCTGTGGGCCGACTGGCGCGCATCGCCGTTGCTCGCAAGCAGCCACGCCGGCCTGCCGCCCGCGCTGGTGTTGACCGCCGGCTTCGACCCGCTGGTGGACGAAGGGCGGCAGTACGCCGATGCACTTTCCGCCGCTGGCACAGCGTGCCAGTACGTCTGCTTCGAGCGCCAGATACACGGCTTTGTGCCCATGGGCCGCGTGCTGGGCGAAGCGCGTACGGCAGTGGCGCTGTGCTGCGCCGCCCTGCGTGAAACTTTGTTCAGGCCGGCTGCCGCAGCAGCTGCCTGAAAGCACCAAACAGCCAACTCCGCATGCCGATGACCAGCGTGTAGGCCTGCTTTTCGGCGTCGGGCAGGCGCTGGTCGGCCATGTGCTGCTGCGCAAAGTCTTGCGCCACGCGCTGCAGTTTTTCGTTCAGCAGTGCGGCATGGGTGGGTGCGATGTGGCCGTGCACCAGCATCAGCAGTTCACCCCCTTCACCGAAGTCGCCGCTGAAATAGTCGGCCACCGCGTGGCGGCGAAAAAACTGCATCACCGGGCCACCCGGTCGCCAGCGAAAGGTTTTGTCGAACTGCAGCCGGTAGCGGTTGTTGGCACGCAGTTCCAGGAACCCCAGCTTGTCCAGCGCCAGCAGGCAGGCCACGGCCTGCGGTTTGCTGATGGCGTAGGTGGCCACCACCTGTTCCATCGTCCACTGGCTCAGCGTGCAGATGGCCATCAGCAGCAGCTTGGGGTCGGCCACAACCTTGCTTTCTTGTTCCAGCGTCATCTGCTGGCGCACGGGGCTGGCCTGCGCCACCAGGCGCGCCAGTTCGGCGAAGTCCATTTTCAGCACCGCCAGCACCTCGTCGATGCGCGACAGCGGCATGTCGCCACGCGCAAAGATGCGCTTGATGCTGCTCTCGGCCAACCCCATCTCGCGCGCCAATTGCGCGTAAGTGATGCCGCTGCGGCGCAGTTCGGCTTTCAGCGTGGTGACGAGGTCCTGGCTGCTGCTCATGGTGGGGGTTCAGGTGAAGAAAAAGTATCACCAAACGATACCCGATGTCGCAAACCATGCAACGCTCTGCAGAGGGATGGATACTTTTTGTGTGAAAGCGCAGCATCGGTTCCGTGTTCAACCACCTCGAGACTTTCATGACGAATCGACATCAACACCGCAGCGGCTGGAAAACCGCTGCGCTGTCACTGGCCCTGGCGGGGGGCCTCGGCTGCGTGCTGGCACCGCCCGCGCTTGCGCAGCGCCAACACCCACATCACGCATCGGCTGACTTGAGTGCCGTGTCTTTTCTGCCGGTGGCGGTGTCGATTGCCGCGCCGCTGATGGTGCTTGCCGTGGGCGCGGCCTACACCGTGAAGGCGGTGGAACTGTCGGCGCAGGGCACTGTGTGGGTGCTGGAACGCAGCAGCGACGGCGTGCGCATCAGTTTGGCGTTAGCGTCGGGTGCGGCAGCCGGTGCATCGGTGGCCGTGGGCGCCACCGTCACGGCGCTGGCTTGCAGCGCCGGCTGGGTGCTGCACACCGGCGGCAAGGCGGTGGCCGTGGTGCCGAACGCCGTCGGCCAGACCTTGATCTACAACGAACGGGTGACACGATGAGCCGCGCGCTGCGCAGTTTTTTCATCGCCGCTGCAGTGGCATGCAGCCTGGCTGCGACGGCGCCCGCACAGGCCGGCCGCAGCTGCGAAGCGCAGGCGCCCGACGCGCTGAAAGTGCAGCAGGGCCTGGACCTGGCCGAGCGCACCCGCGCCGCGCTGGAAGCCACACAGGCGCAGGTGGTGGTGCTGGCGCGTGCCGGCCAAGACCTGTCGCGCTACGGCCTGCGCTACAGCCATCTGGGCCTGGCCTACCGCGACGGCAACGGCTGGCGCGTGGTGCACAAACTCAATCAGTGCGGCACGGCCACCGCCGACCTGTGGCGCCAGGGTCTGGCCGAATTTTTCCTGGACGACCCGTTCGAGTACCGCGCCGCGCTGGTGGTGCTGACGCCGGCGGCGCAGGCCGCTTTGCTGCCGGTCTTGAAAGACAACTACCGCAGCGCGGCGCTGCACACACCGGCCTACAACATGGTGGCCTACCTCTGGGCGCAGACTTATCAGCAAAGCAACCAGTGGGCGCTGGAAACGCTGGCGCTGGCCATGGAGCCCAGCGCCCACAGCCGTGAACGGGCGCAGGCCTGGTTGCAGTTCAAGGGCTACCAGCCCACGACCTTGCGCTTGTCCACGATGACGCGTCTGGGCGCCCGCCTCAGCAGTGCCAACATCGCGTTTGACGACCACCCCAACGACAAGCGGTTTTCCGACCGCATTGAAACGGTGACTGTGGATTCGGTGTTCAACTGGCTGCAGCACAGCGGCCTGGGCCAGCCGGTGCAGGTGGTCTGGTAAGGGAATTCCTCCCTCTCCCTGCAGCCGAGAACGAGCCAAACAGAATACCCAGCCATGAGCACCCCACACCCCAACCAGTTCGCTCTGCTGTCGCAGCGCCGCTTTGCCCCCTTTTTCTGGGTGCAGTTTCTGGGCGCCGGCAACGACAACGTGTTCAAGTTCGCCTTCACGGTGATGGTGACTTACCAGCTGCAACTGCAGTGGCTGCCCGCCAGCCGGGCTGGCCTGGTGATCGGCGGCTGTTCATCCTGCCCTTTGTGC
>JAYUPP010000293.1:0-8519 GCA_043760045.1 Betaproteobacteria bacterium | reverse complement strand
ACCACCGCCGACCAGCTGGCTTCGGTGCTGGCGCACGAGCTGTCGCATGTGTCGCAACGGCACATTGCGCGCAGCATCGCGCCGCAACAGCGCGCTTCGCTGCTGGCACTGGCCGGCTTGCTGCTGGCCGTGGCGGTGGCCGGGCGCAGCAACAACGTGGACGGTGCCAACGCCGCCATGCTGGGCGGCCAAGCCGCAGCGCTGCAAAGCCAGCTGAATTTTTCACGCGACCTGGAACGCGAGGCCGACCGCATCGGTTACGGCGTGTTGACCAGCGCCGGCTTTTCGCCGGTGGGCATGGCGGCGATGTTCGAGCGCATGGACCAGGCCAGCCGGCTGAACGACAACAACGGCTTCCCCTACCTGCGCAGCCACCCGCTGACGCTGGACCGCGTGGCCGAGGCGCGCA
The DNA here is from genome assembly GCA_043760045.1 of Betaproteobacteria bacterium. GTDB lineage: Bacteria > Pseudomonadota > Gammaproteobacteria > Burkholderiales > Burkholderiaceae_C > Rubrivivax. Next base: position 8,110 of record JAYUPP010000293.1, on the reverse strand, counting down.
ACCGCCTGCTGCTGTCGGGCGCGGCGCCGCTGAACCCGAGCGCGCTGCACAGCATGATGCAAATGCGCGCACGTGTGCTGATGGATGACAACGCGCAGGCCTTGCAGCGCCTGAACGGCGGCACCTCTTCGCCGCTGCTGGCCGACCGCGCGGCCGCGCTGTACGGCGGCGCGCTGGCCGCCAGCCAATTGCGTGACCATGCGCGCGCCCAAACCCAAGCCGACGAAGCGCTGGCCTTGATGGCGCAGGCCAGCCCGCGTGAACCGGCTGCAGAACGGGCTTTGCAGTTGCTGCGTGCACAAGTGGCGTTAGCGCGCGGTGATGTGGCGCTGGCGCTGCGCGCGCTGGACAGCGGCGCTGCAGGGGCAACACCACAGCGTGCCGACTTGCTGCTGCGCGCGCAGGCGCTGCTGCAACGCCATCAGCAGCAGCAACAACAGCAGCCGGCCGCGCCTGCGGATGCGCAGGCGCTGAAAGCCAGCACCGAAGCCTTGCAGACCTGGCTGGCCGATGCACCCCGTGACCCCTTGGCGTGGGAACTGCTGGCCGGCACCAGCCAAGCGCTGGGCATGGGTTTGCGCAGCCTGCGTGCGGGCGCTGAAGCGCGCTGGGCGGTGGGCGACCTCACCGGCGCCATCGACAGGCTGCGCGCCGCACAGCAGGCCTCGCGCGGCGCGGTCGGGCAGGACTTTATTGAAGGCTCGGTGATTGACGCCCGCCTGCGGCAGATCAGCGTCGAACGTCGCCAGCTGGCGCTGGATGCACGCGAACAGCGCGGGGGTTCGGGCCGGGGTGGGCCTGACGAGCCGCCCTTGCAATAGCTGCGACTGCGGTCCCTTCAGCCCTCGCGCGTGACATCGCGCTTGGGCCTTCGTCAAGCGTGGGCCTTACTGACCTTCACGTCCTGACTCAAACCTCGCGGCTGAACAGCCGCTCGGTGGCAGCATCGATGATGATGCTGCACACGCTGTAAAGCACCGAGCCTATCAATGCTGCACTGAAGCCGGTGACGTTGAAACCGTCCAGCACCGTGGCTGCGGCCCAGAACATCAGCGCGTTGATCACGAACAGGAACAAGCCCAGTGTGAGCAGCGTCACCGGCAGAGTCAGCAACACGAGCAAAGGCCGCACCAATGTGTTGAGCAGGCCCAACACAAAAGCGGCGATCAGTGCGGCACCAAAGCCGGCCACCTTGACCCCTGGGTAGAGATAAGCAACCAGCAGCAGGGCGGCTGCCAACAAGGCCCAACGAACGATGATCTTCATGACTGCAGCATAGCGTGGTGCGGATGCTGCTTTTACCTGGGAAAAACGCTTCTCAGTGCTGCTTGCAGGCATTACCATCGCGGCTGTCCGTTTGCATGGATAGAGGGGCCCTGATGTCAAGCCGCTTGTGATCGTGATGAAGAGCTTCAAGAGTCGTTTCATGAAGACCTTCAACAAGAACACAGTCGGCAACAGCAAACAGAGGCCCACGCATGAAACGGCTTCCCTCATCAACTGATGGAGAACATCCAAATGGCAACTGCTAAGACCGCAACGAAGACCACAACGAAGGCCGCTCCGGCCAAGAAGGCAGCACCTGCGAAGAAAGCTGCACCCGCAAAGAAGGCCGCTCCGGCCACGAAGGCTGCCCCCGCCAAGAAGGCAGCAGCACCTGCAAAGAAGGCCGCACCCGCCAAGAAGCGCGCCCCCAGCGCGGCCTTCATGAAGGCCATGACCCCCAGCGCGGCCCTGGCCGCCGTCATTGGCGACAAGCCCATGCCGCGCACCGAGGTCACGAAGAAGGTGTGGGAATACATCAAGAAGAACAATCTGCAAGACAAGGTGAAGCGCACCATGATCAATGCAGACGCCAAGCTCAAAGCCGTGGTGGGTGTCAGCCCCATCAGCATGTTTGGCATGACCAAGGAAATCAGCAAGCACCTGAAGTAAGGGCGCTTGTTGGATCGATGCACAGGGCCCCTCGGGGCCCTTTTTCATGCTTGCCCCTCGGGGCCCTTTTTCATGGGCCGCCCCTCGGGGCCGCCGTCTACTGCGATCGCATCAACCGCCGCTGCAAAAACTCCAGCCGGTCCTGGCCCCAGAAGATTTCGCCGTCCATTAGATAGCTGGGTGCGCCAAACACACCGGCGCTGATGGCCTGCTGCGTGTTGCGCTCGTAAGTGGCCTGCACTTCGGGTGCTCGCGCGTCGTCGGCACGCTGGCGGCTCAAGCCCGCTTCGGCCAGCAACTGTGCGCGCGTGTCGGCGCTGTTGATGTCGCGCTCTTGCGCCCACACGGCGGCCAGCACACGGCCGGTGATGTCCATTGCAGCCGCTGCACCATCGGCCGCATCAACGGCAATGATGAGGCGCGCTGCGTCGTCACCCGGCACCGGAAAAAACTTTGGCTTCACGTTCAGTGGCAGCGCCAGTTGATCGCGCCAACGCGCCAGCTCGATCAAACGGTAAGCCTGGCGCTGCGGGGCGCGCTGCGCCAGCGGCAGGCCACCTGTGGCGGCAAACACCTTGCCGAAGTCCACTGGCAACACGCGCACCGCAGCGCCGGCAGCCGCAGCCATGTGCGCCAAGCGTGCGTGGCCGAGATAGGTCCAGGGCGACTGGGTGGCGAAGCAGTAGTCGATGGTGGTGGTGGCAATCTTTGTGGGCTTGGACATCAACGCGCTCCAGCAAAATGCAGAAGTCTATGGGCCCGCGCCAAAAGTCAGACGCCGGGCAGCCCACCGCCACCGCCACCGCCACCGCCACCCCAAACGCCAATCATGAGCACCATCAACGATGAGCTTGCAGCGGTGCTGCAAACCGTTCAAACACCCGGTAGTTTTTTTGCGGGCGGTGTGTGCGCCATGCACAGCCCCTCTTTGCAGGTGGCCGGTGTCGGGCCCGTGGCACTGCCGCTGTTGGCATCACAAGCGCTGGCCCTCATTGCGGCCGCTGAACGTGCACCCTACGGCCGGGGTGAAGACACCGTGGTTGACACCACGGTGCGGCGCACGTGGCAAATCGGCGCCGAGCAACTGCAGATTGAAGGCAAGGGCTGGGCGCAGACGCTGCAAACCGTCACCGACCGGGTAGCCACTGCGCTCGGGGCCGGCACCGAGGTGGGCGCCGAGCTCTACAAGCTGTTGGTGTACGACGAAGGCAGCTTCTTCGTGAACCACCGCGACACCGAAAAAACGCCGCGCATGTTTGGCACGCTGATCATCGGCTTGCCTTCTTTGCATGCGGGCGGCGACCTGCTGGTGCGCCACCGAGGACAAGAGGCGCGTTTGTCGCTGCGCGTGGCCGACCCCTCTGAACTGGCCTATGCCGCTTTTTACGCCGACTGCGTGCACGAGGTGCTGCCCATCACATCGGGCTACCGCCTGGCCCTGGTCTACAACCTGGTGCGCACCGGCTCAGGCCGCGCACCGCAAGCACCCAACTACGAGCCGCAGACAGCGGCCCTGGCCCAGCTGCTGAAGCGCTGGGCCAGCCAGGCACCCGACGAAAACACGCCCCAACAACTGGTCTACCCGCTGGACCACGCCTACACCCCTGCCGAGCTGTCTTTTCAGTCGCTGAAGGGGGCCGACGCGGCGGGCGCGGCGGTGCTTGCCACCGCCAGCGAACAAGCCGGCTGCGAATTGCACCTGGCTTTGATGCAGATTGAACAAAGCGGGTCGGCCGAATATGGCGGTGGTGGGCGCTCGCGCGGCTGGCGCCGTTACCACGATGACGATGACGATGAAGGCGAGGATGAAGTCAACGCAGACTTCACCGTTGGCGAAATGATTGACTGCACGCAGCAGTTGTCGCACTGGCAAACCCCACAGGGCCAGGGGCTGGCGTTGCAGCACTTCCCGTTTCATGAAGAAGAAGTGTGCCCCGCCAACGCCCTGCAAAACATGGAGCCCGACGAGCAGCACTTTCATGAAGCCACCGGCAACGAAGGCGCCACTTTCGAGCGCAGTTACCAGCGGGCTGCCTTGGTGATGTGGCCCCGCAAGTGGCGTGTGCAGGTGCTGCAGCGTGCGGGCGTTGAGGCGCTGGTGGCTTACCTGGCCGGGCTGGTGTCACGCTGGAACGGCGCTGACGGTGGGGCAGGCACTGGTGCGCGTGATGCGCTGTGGGCCGAAGCTCAAGAACTGGTTTCGCACGCTGTCGACCACTGGCCCAGCAACCGCAGTGGTTTCGACAACAGCGGCGGGGAAGGCACGGCCAGCAACAGCCCGGCGGCAGACCTGTTGCTGCTGCTGTGCACGCTGCAAGACGTGCCGCACCTGCACACCTTCATCACCCACCTGGCCCACACGCGCAGCTATTCGCCGGGCGACAACGCGGCCCTGGTGCAAGCGCTGGCGCTGCTGCCGGCGGACAGCGCCGGCCCTTTGCTGTCTGCACTGATTGCCCGTCATGCCGACCTGCACATCAGCGCCTGTGCCGACCTGGTGCTGCGCGCCAGCGCCGCGCCCGCATTGAAGCGCGGATGGCAAAACGCCGCGCGGTGCCTGGTGGACACACTGCCTGGTAACCCGGCCCAGACCCTGACGACTGATGCGCAGAGCCTGGCCTGGCGGCGCCAAAAACCAGATGCCACGCTGCTGTGCAACCTCATGCGCTTGCTGTGCCGCACCCAGTCCGCGCTGGCGCAGCAGGTGCTGGAACACTGCCTGGCGTGGCCCCAAACCTATGACCTCGACACTGTGATCGTGCCCGCCGCCCGCACGCTGCTGGACAGCCCCGCCCTGCGCGAACAAGGCGCCGTGCTGCAGCTTGTGCACGCCGCAAAACAGCATCTGCATGCGCGGGTGTCACTGCCCCTGGACGCACCCCAAAACTGGGCTCGCCCCGCACGCCTGCCCTGCCATTGCCCGCACTGCGCGGGCCTGAGCCAATTCCTGGAAAACACCTCCGAAGCAGTTTGGCGCTTCAAAGCCAAGGAATCAGATCGCGAGCATGTGCACGGCACGATCAAAAGCGCGCACTGCGACGTCGACTGCAGCACCGAACGCAAAGGCAGCCCGCATGTTCTGGTGTGCACAAAAAACCAGGCCAGCTTCGAACGGCGGGTGCAACAACGTCAGGCTGATTTGCAGAGCCTGGGCCGGCTCGCGTAAAGCGGCGCGGTTCAGGTGGCGCGGTTCAGGTGGCGTCTGTCAGGCTGCGTCTGTCAGGCTGCGACAGTCTGCGGCGCCAGCATCAACTTCAAAAACCGCCCCGTATGGCTGGCCGCACATTCAGCCACATCTTCAGGCGTGCCGGCCACCACCACCTGGCCGCCACCGCTGCCGCCCTCAGGCCCCATGTCGATCAGCCAATCTGCGGTTTTGATAACGTCCAGGTTGTGCTCAATGACAACGATGGTGTTGCCGGCGTCGCGCAGCTGGTGCAGCACCTTCAGCAGCATGCCCACGTCGTGGAAGTGCAAGCCGGTGGTGGGCTCATCCAATATGTACAAAGTTCTGCCGGTGTCGCGTTTGCTCAGTTCCAGCGCCAGCTTCACGCGTTGCGCCTCGCCTCCAGAAAGGGTGGTGGCGGCCTGGCCCAGGCGCACATAACCCAGGCCCACGTCCAGCAGCGTTTGCAGCTTGCGTGCAAGGTTGGGTACGGCTTTGAAAAACGCGTAGGCGTCTTCCACCGTCAGCTCCAGCACCTGCTGAATGTTGGAACCCCGATAGAGAATCTCCAGCGTCTCACGGTTGTAGCGCGCGCCGTGGCACACGTCGCAGGGCACATACATGTCGGGCAGGAAGTGCATCGCCACCTTGATCACGCCATCGCCTTCACAGGCTTCACAACGCCCGCCACCATTGCTGGCGCTGACGTTGAAGCTGAAGCGGCCGGCGCCGTAGCCGCGTTCACGCGCTGCCGGCACTTCGGCAAACAGTTCACGGATGGGTGTGAACAGGCCCGTGTAAGTGGCCGGGTTGCTGCGCGGGGTGCGGCCGATGGGGCTTTGGTCAACGTTGATGACCTTGTCGAAATGCTCCAGGCCTTCGATGCGGTCGTGCGCGGCCGGTTCGGCATGCGCGCCATAAAGCTTGCGCGCCACGGCGGTGTACAGCGTGTCGTTGATCAGCGTGCTTTTGCCCGAACCGCTGACGCCGGTGACACAGGTCAGCAAACCCACGGGGATGTCTACCGTGGTGCCCACCAGGTTGTTGCCGCGCGCGCCGATGATGCTGATGCGGTAAGGCGCGCTGCCAAAGCCGCTGGCCGGCCGGCGACGCTTGGGCACCTCGATGCGCAGCACGTTGGCCAGATATTGACCCGTCAATGAAGCGGGGTTGTCAGCCACCTCTTGCGGTGTGCCCTGCGCCATCACGCGGCCGCCATGCACGCCGGCGCCGGGGCCCATGTCCACCACGTGGTCGGCGCTGCGAATCATGTCTTCGTCGTGTTCCACCACCAGCACGCTGTTTCCCAGGTCGCGCAGGTGTCTCAGGGTGCCGATCAGGCGTTCGTTGTCGCGCTGGTGCAGGCCGATGCTGGGTTCGTCCAGCACATACATCACGCCCGAAAGGCCACTGCCGATCTGGCTGGCCAGGCGGATGCGCTGTGCTTCGCCGCCGCTCAAGGTGTCGGCGCCACGGTCCAGGCTCAGGTAGTTCAAGCCCACGTCGTTCAGAAAGCGCAAACGGCTGCGGATTTCACGCACGATCTTTTCGGCGATTTCGCCTTTGGCGCCTTGCAGCTTCAGGCCCTCGAAGTACAGCAGCGCGGCGGCCAGCGTGGCGTGTTCAACCTCGTAGATGGGCTTGCCGCGTTCGCCCTTGCCTTGTGGGTCGCCGTCGGCGGTGGCGTGCTGCAAAAACACATGGCGCGCTTCGCGCCGCAAACGCGAGCCTTGGCATTGCGCACACGGTTTGACGGCCTGGTAACGCGCCAGTTCGTCGCGCACCGCCACCGAGTCGGTTTCACGAAAGCGCCGCTCGAAGCTGTGGATGATGCCTTCGAAAGGGTGGCTGCGTTTAACGCTGCGCGTGGTTTTGGCCTTGCCAGCTAACTTGTCAACGCCCCTGACAGAGCGTGCCGCGCTTTCGGCTTCGTAGGTAAAGGCAATGTCTTCAGTTCCCGAGCCAAACAACACCACCTGCCTGGCTTTTTCGGGCAGCTGGTCAAAGGGCAGTTCGATGTCAAAACCCAGGTGCTTGGCCACACTTTCCAGAATGGAATGGGTGTAGCTGTTGCGCCGATCCCAGCCTTTGATGGCGCCTGAAGCCAGGCTCAAGCTGGGGAAACCAACCACCCGTTCGGGGTCGAACACGGTGACGTGGCCCAGGCCGTCGCAGGCCGGGCAGGCACCCACTGGCGAGTTGAATGAAAACAGGCGCGGCTCCAGTTCGGCCAGCGAATAGCTGCACACCGGGCAGCCGAATTTGCTGCTGAACAGGTGCTCCTTCTGGGGCATCAGCCGCCCCGACTCGTCGGTGCGGGGGTCCAGTTCCAGCGCCATTGCGCGGCCATCGGCAATGCGCAGCGCGGCCTCGAAGCTTTCAGCCAGCCGCTGTTTCATGTCGGGCTTGACACGCAGGCGGTCGATCACGACATCAATGTCGTGCTTCTCGTTTTTCTTCAGCACCGGCAGCGCGTCGGCCTCCACCACCTGGCCGGGCTTGCCGTCGGCGCCGATGCGAAAGCGCACATAACCGCGCGCCTGCATGTCTTCAAACAGGTCGCCAAATTCGCCTTTGCGGTCGCGCACCACGGGCGCCAGTATCAGCAGGCGGGTGTCTTCAGGCAGCGCCAGCACACCGTCCACCATCTGGCTCACACTTTGAGCCTGCAGCGCCAGTGCGTGGTCGGGACAGTAAGGCGTGCCGGCGCGTGCGTACAGCAAGCGCAGGTAGTCGTGAATTTCAGTGATGGTGCCGACCGTGCTGCGTGGGTTGTGGCTGGTGGCTTTTTGTTCGATGCTGATGGCGGGGCTCAAGCCCTCGATGACATCCACATCGGGCTTGTCCATCAACTGCAAAAACTGGCGCGCGTAAGCGCTCAGGCTTTCGACATAACGGCGCTGGCCTTCGGCATACAAAGTGTCGAACGCCAGGCTGCTTTTGCCGCTGCCCGACAAACCCGTGATCACCACCAGCGCGTGTTTGGGGATGTCGAGGTCGATGTTTTTC
>JAYUPP010000292.1:0-3292 GCA_043760045.1 Betaproteobacteria bacterium | reverse complement strand
AGCCGCAACGCTGGCGCCAGCGTCAGGACTGTCGCGGCTTGAGGTCAACATCCGCCAACAATTCGAACAATGCGGCGTTGCTGTATGGGCCAATGACGGGGCCGCCCGTGCTGATGCTGGGAAAGGCCGTGCGGCTCGCAGCCAAGGCTGCCGGGGTCGGGCCCGCAAGCCCTGCTTCAACCAGCCGCTGCAGCACCCGCTTCATCGGCACGCCTTCCAGCGCCGCACGGGCCTTCAGTGTTCGAAACAGCGTATCCGGCAGGTCTAGAGTGGTACGCATCAATGCACTTTAACGCTTTTATGCGTTCCTTGAATATCAAGCCATTACCCCGCCTCGCGCGCCACCGCCACCTCATGACCATGGGCACGCAGCAGCGCCAGGCGTTGCGCCACCATCAGGTCGTTGGCCACCATCTCGGCGCACATCTCCTGCGCGGTGATTTCCGGCACCCAGCCCAGCCGGGTTTTGGCCTTGCTGGGGTCGCCGAGCAGCGTTTGCACCTCAGCCGGGCGGAAATAACGCGGGTCGATGGCAATGATGCAGTCGCCCACGTTCAGCGCTGGCGCCTTGTCGCCGGCGATGGTCGCCACGTAAGCTTTTTCGTCCACGCCCTGGCCTTCAAAACGCAGCTTCAAGCCCAGCTCGGCCGCCGTCCACTGCACAAATTCGCGCACCGAATACTGCACGCCGGTGGCGATGACGAAGTCTTCAGGCACGTCTTGCTGCAGCATCATCCATTGCATGCGCACGTAGTCTTTGGCGTGGCCCCAGTCGCGCAGCGCGTCCATGTTGCCCATGTACAAGCACTTCTCAAGCCCCTGCGCGATGTTGGCCAGGCCGCGCGTGATTTTGCGGGTGACGAAGGTTTCACCGCGGCGCGGGCTTTCGTGGTTGAACAAGATGCCGTTGCAGGCATACATGCCGTAGGCCTCGCGGTAGTTCACCGTAATCCAGTAGGCATACATCTTGGCCACCGCATAAGGGCTGCGCGGGTGGAACGGCGTGGTCTCTTTCTGCGGCGTTTCCTGCACCAGGCCGTAAAGCTCGGACGTGCTGGCCTGGTAGAAGCGGGTGTGCTTTTCCAGGCCCAGAAAACGGATGGCTTCCAGCAGCCGCAGCGTGCCCAGGGCATCCACATCGGCGGTGTATTCGGGTGCCTCGAAGCTGACCGCCACATGGCTTTGGGCGCCCAGGTTGTAAACCTCGTCGGGCCGCACCAGCGACAAGATGCGCGTCAGGTTCGAGCTGTCGGCCAGGTCGCCATAGTGCAGCTTGAAACGCTGGTGCTGCACATGCGGGTCTTCATAGATGTGGTCCACCCGCTGGGTGTTGAACTGCGAAGCGCGGCGCTTGATGCCGTGCACTTCGTAACCTTTGGCGAGCAGCAATTCGGCGAGATAACTGCCGTCTTGGCCGGTGACGCCGGTGATCAAGGCTTTTTTCATAGGGTGCGAATTCGGGGCAAACCCGGTGCGGATGGGCTGAGGGTGGCATTGCGCGATGCGCCTGTCAGGGCACGGGCAAGCGGGTGTTCTGAAGTTTGCCAGGCACTGTAACAAGGCCGCTCCAGGTGGTAAGTGCCACCGTGCATTGCTGTGGACCCCAGCCTGCGCTTTTCGTGCGGCATGTTGGTAGCATGCGAAGCTCCCCGATGCGCGCCGGCCTGGGTGGCCGAGCAAATGGTGCCGCCCCGCACCGCCGACTTCGTCACCCACCTGAACAGCAAATTCGCCCAGGGTGTGCACCACCGTCCGGGGGGCGACAAGTACAACGGCACCTGGGTCACGCAGCGCTTCCGGGCCACCGCCGCCAGCAGCGCCAACCAGCTGCGCTAGCGCGTAACCTGGGTGCCACACCAGATGCTGATGGTGTCGTTGACCGACAGCAATCTGTACCCCCAGGCGCGGGCTTATGCGCATCAGCTGGACACGCTGAACACGCACGCCTTTGGCGACTATCGCCAGCGGCTGGAAGCGGTGGCTCTGAGCCCGAATTTCAGATCTTCAACGAAAGCACCACCGCAGCCTGGGTGAACAAGGCGCAGCAGATGAGCGGCAGCGGCGTCGGCTGAACCGGCACTGCAGCCGACGTGCGCCGCACCTGCGCCAGCCGCGGCCGGCAGATCGTGGGCCGCATGCCGAACATTGCACTGGGCCCCGCTGACGAGCTGGGCTCGGGCCGCCTGTTGCCGCGCATCGGCGTCACGCCATATGCCGCCACCTTGGGCAAGTGGATGGGGTTGAGCGACACCGAAACGGCGCTGGTGCTGCCCAATGCGTCGCTGTTCAACACGGGTGGGCTGGGGTTGTTTTGAAGGGGTCTGGGCAAACCACTGCGGCTTCAGCAGCCCACAGGGAGCTTGTCAACTCAGGCGCTTCATTCATAGTGCGTTGATCCGAGCCCTACCCCACCGGCACCACCACATCCAGCCCCGGGTGCCGCTGGCGCAGCAAAGCCGCCAGCGTGGCCTTGGCTGCTTCGTCGCCGTGCACCAGGCGCACCTGGCGCGGCGGCTTGCGCATGCGGCCGATGAAGCCCAGCAGGTCTTTCTGGTCGGCGTGCGCTGAAAAACCCGGCAGCGTGTGCACCTTGGCGCGTCTGGCCAAACGCTGGCCGTCCAGTTCCACATAAGCACCGCGCGGGCCGTAGGTCTGGAGGTCGCGGCCTGGTGTGCCGGCGGCTTGTTAACCGCAAAACAGCACGTCATGCCGGGCGTCGCCCAACATGGCTTTCGAATAGTTAACGATGCGCCCACCGCTGCACGTGCCGCTGGCTGCAATGACGATGGCCGGCCGCGCGCTGCGCGCCAGCGCGGCCACCATGCGCAGGTGCGCGGCGTGCTCGTCAACCGCGGTGAGCTGTGCAAAGTCAAGCGGGTGGTGGCCCGCAGCCAGCTTGGCGCGCGCTTCGGCGTCCCAAAGCGCTTTCAGCTGCCCATAACCTGCTGTGAAGTCGGCTGCCAAGGGCGAGTCCACCACCACCTGCACATCGCCCCAGGCCACACCGGCAGCAGCCGGGCGCGCGCGGTTGCGGTGGATGGTTTCTTCCAGCTCATACAACAGCTCTTGTGTGCGGCCAATGCTGAAGGCGGGCACCAGCAGCACGCCGCCGTTGCCGAAAGCGTGTTCACACAAAGCCTGCAGCCGCTGACGGCGCGTCTTGCGCCCTTCATGCAGGTCGTCGCCGCAAGTGCTTTCCATCACCACCAGGTCGGCACTGGCGGGGGGCTGCGGGGCCGGCCGCAGCCGTGTGTAGGGCGCGCCCAGGTCGCCAGAGAACACCACCCGCTGC
>JAYUPP010000291.1:0-3299 GCA_043760045.1 Betaproteobacteria bacterium | reverse complement strand
CCGGCCGCCACCCGCAGCAGGCACCAACGCTTGGACCTGCGCTGGGACATCCTGGCTGGCTACGGCCCGCTGTTTGCAGCGGGCCTGCTGATGACGCTGCAGCTGACCGTGGTGGCCATCGGTGCGGGGCTGGTGCTGGGCGTGCTTTTTGGGCTGATCAGCACATCAGCCGACGCCCCGCGCCCGGCCAGCCTGGCCGGGCGCGGCTTGCTCAAGCTGGCGCGCGCGCTGACGGTGGCCTACGTCGCCTTCTTTCGTGGCACGCCGCTGTTTGTGCAGATTTTGCTGGTGCACTTTGCCTTGATGCCGGCGCTGGTGCACCCCGACAACGGCCTGCTGCTGGCTGGCGAAGCCGCACGCACCTTTCGCCAGGAACATGGCGCGTTTTTTTCAGGCTGTGTGGCAATGAGCCTGAACGCCGGCGCCTACATCAGCGAGATCTTCCGCGCCGGCATTCAAAGCATTCACCGGGGCCAGACGCTGGCCGCTTACAGCGTCGGCCTGAGCCACACGCAGGCCATGCGTTTTGTGGTGCTGCCGCAGGCCTTTCGGCGCATGGTGCCGGCGCTCGTGAACGAGGGCGTGACGCTGATCAAGGACTCGTCGCTGGTGTCGGCCATCGGCCTGGCTGAACTGGCGCTGGCCGCACGCACGGTGGCCGGTGCCTACTCACGTTACTGGGAACCCTACCTGGCTATTTCAGCGGTGTATTTGGTGCTGACGCTCACGCTGTCACTGCTGGCCCGGCGGCTCGAGACCCCGGCCCACTTGCGGGGGCGTTGATGTGAAAGTCAGCCCGCTCGGGCTGCGCCTGCGCGCCGCCCACTGTGGCGTCAATGCTGCACTGCAGCAGATTCACGGCCCGGAAAGACCGCATGAGGCGGCTTTCCAATTAGCGGGCCCTTAGACTTGTTACACACGGGCGGGTGGCTGCAAAGCCGCGTATTACAGCCCGAAATTATTTCATCCCACACAAGGAATTTCAATGAAACGTACCCTCGTCGTTACCGCCGTTGCAGCGCTCGCTGCCAGTTCGCCTTTTGCACAAAGCAACGTCACCGTCTATGGGCGCTTGAACGTCACCGCCGAGGCGCAGGAACTGAACAACGTGAAGACCAAGGTCTTGAACAACAACGCATCGCGTATCGGCTTGCGCGGAAATGAAGACCTCGGCGGCGGCTTGAAGGCCGGATTCGTGCTGGAGCACGGCTTCAACGTCGATACCGGCACCGTGGGTGCGTCGTTCTGGGGTCGCCAAAGTGAAGTCAACCTGAGTGGCGGTTTCGGCATGATTCGCCTGGGCAACTTCACCAGCGAAGCCTACTTCGCCACCGCTGATTACATCAGCATGCACAACCACGACACGGGTACTTCCAGCGACGCGCTGTATGCCTATCTCGGCCGCAGCAGCAATAAAATCGCCTACCGCACGCCGAGCCTCGGTGGCCTGACCGCCGAAGCTGCGGTCAGCGCCGGTGAGGGCGCCGGCCGAGCCCGCAACTACGACTTTGCACTGAACTACGGTGCCGGCCCGCTGCACATCGGCGTGGGCTATGAAAAGGCGGCTGGCAATGCCAAACAGGTGGCCGTCAGCGCGCTGTACGAAGCCGGCCCGTTGATTTTTGGTGCCATGGTGCAACGCGACACCGACGGCTGGGGCCCAGGTCTGGGCAACCGCACCAATGTGCGCGGCTCGGTGGCTTACATCTTCGGCGCCAATGAACTGCACCTGAACGTGGGCAAGTCGGGCGAGTACAGCAAGCTCAACAACAGCGACGCCACGCAAGCCACGGTGGGCTACAACTACAACCTGAGCAAGCGCACCAAGGTTTACGGTTATGTGACCAAAACCGACGACGAGAAGCGCATCTACGGTTTTGGCGGTGACTACCAATCGGTGGCTGCTGGCGTGCGTCACAACTTCTGACTGCGACATGGCATCCTGCCTTTGCGGCAGGTGGCCTTGCCTCACGCAAACAAGCCGGCCCCGAGCCGGCTTTTTCATGCTCGCTGTTCAGCATCACCCTCGCGGATGGTGCTGCGCGTGCAGCGCCCGCAAGCGCTCGCGCGCCACATGCGTGTAGATGGTGGTGGTGCCGATGTCGGCATGCCCCAGCAGCATCTGCACCGCGCGCAAGTCGGCGCCGTGGTTCAGCAGATGGGTGGCAAAGGCGTGGCGCAAAGTGTGGGGCGACAGCGGCGCGGTAATGCCGGCCTGCAGCGCATATCGCTTGATCAAATGCCAGAACATCTGGCGCGACATCGCAGCACCCAGCCGGGTGACAAACAGGGCCTCGCTGGCACGGCCACCCAGTATCTGCACCCGGGCCTGCGCCAAGTAAAGCTGCAGCCAGTGGTGGGCCTCGGTGCCAAAAGGCACCAGCCGTTCGCGCGCGCCTTTGCCGGTGACGTGCAGCACACCTTCGTTCAGGCCCAAACGCACGGTTTTCAGCTGCACCAATTCACTCACGCGCAGGCCACTGGCGTATATCAGTTCCAGCATCGCGCGGTCGCGCTGGCCCTGGGCGGTTTCGGTGTCGGGCGCGGCCAGCAGTGCTTCCACCTGCGCTTCAGACAGCAGCTTGGGCACACGCAGGGGTTGGCGCGCGGCCTGCAGTTTCAGCGTCGGGTCGGTGCTGACCAGCCGCTCGCGCAGCGCCCAGCGAAAGTAACGCTTGAAAACCGTCAGGCGGCGGTTGGCGCTGGTGGCGCGCGTGCTGCCATGGCGCTCGGCCGTGTACTGCAACACATCAGCTTCGCTGCTGGCCTCCAGCGCCCGGCTGTGTGTGCTCTGCAGCCAGTGGGCATAAAGCTGCAAGTCGCGCCGGTAAGCGGCCAGGGTCAGCGGCGCCAGGCCGTCTTCTATCCACAAGGCGTCGATGAAGCGGTCGATGGCGCCCTGGCTGGGGGCCAGCGCTGTATCCGCGCCCGCAACTGCAGCCGCAGCGGCATCCACAGTCAGCCTCGGGGCTTTGCTCAGAGCGCCAGGCCCTGCTTTTTCACAACCGTCTTGTAAACCTCGAGTTCGGCTTTCATCTGCAGGCCAAACTGCTCGGGCGTGTTGCCGATGATCAATGAACCGGTGTCTTCGATGCGCTTCTTCACGCCCGGGTCTTCCAGCACTTTTTTCACCGCCTCGGCAACGCGGTCCACCACCGCCCGGGGCGTGCCCTTCGGGGCCAGCACGCCGTAGTAAGCCATGCGGTTCACCGGCTCCAGGCCCACTTCCTTGAACGTGGGCACCTGGGGCAACTGCGTCAGCCGCTGCGGCGCGGCGACCACGATGGGAATCAGCCGGT
>JAYUPP010000290.1:0-8559 GCA_043760045.1 Betaproteobacteria bacterium | reverse complement strand
GTTGTCCACAATCTTCACAAGAACCAGAGGTTACCCATGAGCGACGCCGCTGCTGAAACAGGCATCGACAAGGGCCGGCGCACCTGGATTGCCATCAGCTGCGGCGCCGGTGCCGTGGGTGGTGCTGCGGTCGCTGTCCCCTTCATCAGCACCTTTGCGCCGTCTGAGCGTGCACGCGCTGCAGGTGCGCCGGTGCAGGTGGATATTGGTGCTTTGCAGCCTGGCGAAAAGCTGACCGTTGAGTGGCGTGGCAAGCCGGTGTGGATCGTGCGGCGTACGCCTGAACAGCTGGCCGGTTTGAAGAAGCTCGACGGCCAGCTGGCCGACCCGCAGTCCAATCGCACCCAGTACCCCACCCCGGCCTACGCGAAGAACGAATATCGTTCCATCAAGCCCGAATATTTCGTGGGCGTTGGCATTTGTTCGCATCTGGGCTGCTCGCCCAGTGACAAGTTCCAGACGGGCGCCCAGCCTTCGTTGCCCGACGACTGGGGTGGTGGTTATTTGTGCCCCTGCCATGGTTCGACTTTCGACATGGCCGGCCGCGTCTTCAAGAACAAGCCCGCTCCCGACAACCTGGAAGTGCCGCCGCACATGTACCTGAGCGACACCACGCTGGTCATCGGCGAAGACAAGAAGGCCTGACCGAGGCGCCGAGCCAGACACCGCCGGACCACGCCATACCGCATCAACTTTCGAACGCGATTTCGAAAACACACTCGAATCCAGAGGACCTGATGGCCGATTTCAAGGAAGCGCCCGTTGGCGCGTCGCTGGGCGTGAAGCTCACGACCTGGACCGAAAACCGGTTCCCTTCGGCATTTGCCGGCTACAAGCAGCACCTGTCCGAGTACTACGCGCCGAAGAACTTTAACTTCTGGTACTTCTTCGGCAGCCTTGCGCTGCTCGTGCTGGTGATTCAAATCGTCACCGGCATCTTTTTGACGATGCATTACAAGCCCGACGCCGCGAAAGCATTCGAGTCAGTTGAATACATCATGCGCGACGTGCCGTGGGGCTGGCTGGTGCGCTACATGCACAGCACCGGCGCCAGTGCCTTTTTTGTCGTCGTCTATCTGCACATGTTCAGGGGCATGATTTACGGCAGCTACAAAAAGCCGCGGGAACTGGTCTGGATCTTCGGCTGCGCCATCTTCCTGTGCCTGATGGCCGAAGCCTTCATGGGCTACCTGCTGCCCTGGGGCCAAATGTCGTATTGGGGCGCGCAGGTCATCATCAATTTGTTTGCTGCCATTCCCTTCGTGGGCGAAGACCTGTCGCTGCTGATACGCGGCGACTACGTGGTAGGCGACGCCACGCTGAACCGCTTTTTCAGCTTCCATGTGATAGCGGTGCCGCTGGTGCTGATTGGCCTGGTGGTTGCGCATTTGCTGGCTTTGCACGACGTGGGGTCGAACAACCCCGACGGCGTGGAAATCAAGGCCCGCAAAGACCCGGAAACCGGCATCCCGCTGGACGGCATTCCTTTCCACCCCTACTACACGGTGCACGACATCGTGGGTGTGTCGGTGTTCCTGCTGCTGTTTTCGGCCGTCGTTTTCCTGGCGCCCGAGATGGGCGGCTATTTCCTGGAATACAACAACTTCATACCGGCTGACCCGTTGAAGACGCCCGCCCACATCGCCCCGGTGTGGTACTTCACGCCCTACTACAGCATGCTGCGCGCCGTCACCGACGACATGGTCAATGTGCTGGTGGGCATCTTCTGCCTGGCTGGTGTGTTGGCTTTCCTGAAGGGCGGTTTCAAGGGCCTGTGGAAGTTTGCGCCGCTGGTGGCTGCGCTGGCGGCTGCGGTGCTGCTGAAAACCTTCGACGCCAAGTTCTGGGGCGTGGTGATGATGGGCCTGGCGGTGATGATCCTGTTTGCGCTGCCCTGGCTGGACCGCAGCCCCGTGCGCAGCATCCGCTATCGCCCCGGCTGGAACGTCTGGTTGTACGGGGTGTTTGTGATCGTCTTTTTTGTCCTTGGCTACTTGGGCATACAGCCGGTGTCAGACACCAAAACGTTTTTCGCCCAGGCCGGCACCCTGTTCTACTTCGGCTTTTTCCTGCTCATGCCCTGGTGGAGCCGCATCGGTGAATTCAAGGCGGTGCCCGACCGCGTTACCTTCCACGCGCATTGAGCCCCGCAACCATGAAAAACCCGATGCACAAACTCAAGTTGTTGTTGAGCACGGCACTGGCCTCGCTGTTCCTGGCCGGCAGCCCGGCCTGGGCGGTCAGTGACGGCGCGGCCTGGGACAAGTTCCCGCAAGAACGGGTGAATGACCTGGCCGCCGTGCAGCACGGTGCCAAGCTGTTTGTCAACTACTGCCTGAATTGCCATGCCGCATCGTTTCAGCGTTACAACCGGCTGCGCGACATTGGCCTGACCGAAGCGCAGATCAAGGACAACCTCATCTTCACCGGCGCCAAAGTCGGCGAAACCATGAACGTGGCTTTGACGCCCAAAGACGCCAAAGAATGGTTCGGCGGCCTGCCACCCGACCTGACGCTGATTGCGCGGTCACGCTCTGACGCTGCCAAGGGCACGGGTGCCGACTACGTCTACAGCTACCTGCGCGGTTACTACCGCGACGAGACCAAAGCCACGGGCTGGAACAACACGGTATTTCCGGGCGTGGGCATGCCGCATGTGATGTGGGAACTGCAGGGCCAGCAGCGCGCGCTGTTCACTGACGAAAAAGACCCGCATAACGCCCACAGAACCGTGCATCAATTCAAAGGTTTCGAGGCCATCACCCCCGGCACTCTGAGCGCGGCCGACTACAACCTGGCAGTGGCCGACCTGGTGGCCTTTTTGCAATGGATGGGTGAACCGGTGAAGCACACCCGGGTGCGTTTGGGGGTGTGGGTGTTGATGTTCCTGGCCGTGTTTACGGTCATCGCCTGGCGCCTGAATGCGGCGTTCTGGAAGGACATCAAGTAAGGTGCAACGAAGCGCCAGGGCCATCGCCGCGGGTAAGCGGCGTGCTGTCCTGGCCTGCGGCGCAGTGGGGGCACCGGCACCCACTGCGTTTTTGCTTTTTCCGCCGGCGGGGGCCCTGGGGCCTGCCGGCAAGACTTAACTGACAACGAAAGGCCACACGCCATGATGGTGCTGTACTCAGGAACCACCTGCCCCTATTCGCACCGCTGCCGCTTCGTGCTGTTTGAAAAAGGCATGGACTTCGAGATTCGCGATGTTGACATCTTCGCCAAACCCGAAGACATCGCGGTGATGAACCCGTACAACGAGGTGCCCATTTTGGTGGAGCGCGACCTCATCCTGTACGAGAGCCACATCATCAATGAATACATCGACGAGCGCTTCCCGCACCCGCAGCTGATGCCCGGCGACCCCGTGGCGCGGGCCCGTGTGCGGCTGTTCCTGTTCAATTTCGAGAAGGAACTGTTTGCCAACGTCAACCTGCTGGAAGGCCGCGGCGTCAAAGCCACCGAAAAACAGCTGGAAAAAGCGCGTGAGGTCATTCGCGACCGCTTGACGCAGCTGGCGCCGATATTCCTGAAGAACAAGTACATGCTGGGCGACGACTTCAGCATGCTGGACGTGGCCATCGCGCCGCTGCTGTGGCGCCTGGACTACTACGGCATCGACTTGTCGAAAAACGCCGTGCCGTTGCTGAAGTATGCCGAACGCATTTTTTCGCGTCCGGCTTACATCGAGGCACTGACACCGTCAGAAAAGGTGATGCGGAAATGACTCCCCCCCGCAACGCCTTCGGGGCTCTCCCCCGGGGGGGGCGAGCCGGACATGGAAATGTCACTGCGGACATTTCCTTTCCTGCAAGCGCTGGCAGCGTCCCAGTTGCCAGCGACCCCTGCAGCCCGGCTAAGCCGGTTCTGCAGCGTCCGCCGGGTTGCTGATTGCGATGTCCACGGGCTCGATCACCGACAACCAGGGTACGTCCACCCGGCCCTACTTGCTGCGCGCGTTGCACGACTGGTGCACCGACAACGGCTTTACGCCCTACATCGCGGTGCATGTGGATGAAAGCGTGCAGGTGCCGATGGAGCATGTGAAAAACAACGAGATCGTGCTCAACGTCGGCTTCGAAGCCACTTCGGGTTTGAAACTGGGCAATGAAGCGGTGGAGTTCCGCGCCCGCTTTGGCGGCGTCTCGCGCGACATCGTGGTGCCGGTGGACCATGTGGTGGCCATTTATGCACGTGAAAACGGCCAGGGCATGGCGTTTCCGGTGCCACCCACCGACACCGTGCGCGGCCCGGTGGGAGTGCCCGCGCCCGCAGCGGGTGGCGCGGCGCATCTGACGGCGGTGGGCAGTGCGCCGGAACGCGGCTTGCGCCTGGCCACGGGCGGTGATGCAGCGTCATCGGCGCGCGCTGAAGAAGTGCCAATGGCCAGCGCGGGCGCGTCCAAGCGGCCAGGGCCCGACCCGGTGGCGGCCCCCAAAGCCAGTGAAGCGGCACCGCGCGAAGAGCCGCCCGATCCACCCAGCCCGCCTCGTGGCCCGCGGTCCACCCCGCCTTCAGGCCCACGCCCGGCGTTGAAGCGTGTGAAATAGCGCGGCCGTCTGCGGTTGTTGGGTGCTGGGCGTTGGGGGTGCGGGGCTGCGGTTGACGGCCGCAGTCGCAGGCGCTTGCCGCACTCGGGAGCGGCCAGCGAAAGTCAAGAGTGCAACACAAAGGCGCAAGTCGAATGCCCAAGTCAAAAGCAAGCTCCGCAAAGCAGGCTCCGCAAATTCTGACCTTCTACAATCGCGGTCCCGGCCGGCTTAGCTCAGTTGGTAGAGCACCCGATTTGTAATCGGAAGGTCGTCAGTTCGACTCTGACAGCCGGCACCACAGCACCCCGCACGCATGACCTTGGGATCTCTATTGCCGTCGCTGGCCGGTGCGCGCTCGCTGCTGCTTCTGCTGTGCACGCTGGCAGGGCTGTGGATGGTCGCCCCGGTGGCGGCGCAGGCGCTCGTGCCGCCGGGCGCAGCCTTTGCATTCCGCGACACCGCTGACGGCGTCTCCTGCAAGTTTTTTGATGTCGCGCTGGGCCTGCACTGGCCCGACGATACGGTGCCCTGGACCGATGCTGCGGGCCGCGCGGGGGGCAGCAAGCCCTTCGACCTGCAGACAGTTGAAGCGCGCCAGCCCCCCAAGGTGCTGCGCTGGAACGTGCTTGCGCTGGTTAGAAGCTGGGCCAGTGGCCGTGTTGAAAACGAAGGTTTGATGCTGGGCCCGGTGCCCGGTGCCAGCAGCGGCGGCGGCGCCGATTTCCATTCGCGTGAAGCCGCCGACGTGAGTGTGCGGCCCTCATTGCGCGTGCAACACGCTGACGGCGCCGTTGAATTCCTGTCGCCACAAGCCGATGCACACCTGGACTGCAGCACCTACACCGGCCTGGGCGCACACGACGTGTTGCACATCGGCCCCGGCAGCGTGGGCGTGTTGCGCTTTGACCTGGCCAAACTGCGCAAAGGCCCGGCGGCAGCCGCCGCCGCAGCCGAGTTGATCCTGGTGCGCCACGCCAACAGCAGCGTGTGGTCTGACGGCGCCATGGGTGTGTTCAGGTTGACGACGCCGTGGACGCAGGTGTTGGAAGCGCCTGAACGCGGCCTGGCAGCCGCTTTCAGCGGCGACCGGGGCATCGAATCGCACCCCGCCGTGCTGTGGGCCGACGGCTTCGCCAGTGGCAAGCTGAAGCCGGGGTGGAACACGGCGCAGATGGTGCGGTCCAAAGTGATGCAGCCGCTGGCGGCGCCTGCAGCGGGCAACAGTTTGCTGACGCTGCCCAGCCTGCAAGCCACCGTGCCACGCGGCGAACACCTGGGCCTGGACCTGCGTTTCGACCTGCCCAAAGACGCCAACCAGGTGCCGCTGCAAGAAGCCTACATGCGTTACTACCTGCGCCTGGGCCCGGAATGGGCCGACAGCCCGGACAGCGGCAAACTGCCCGGCCTGGCGGGCACCTACAACCGCGCCGGCTGGGGTGGGCGCGGCTGGCACGGCCAGCAGGGCTGGTCGGCGCGGGGCGGGTTCGCCAAATCGCAGCCACCCGGGCACCCGGCGCACCAGCGGCTGGCATTGGCCAGTTATGTCTACCACAGCAAGTCTGCGTCATCTTATGGCGACACCTTTATCTGGGGCGGCGGCGGCGGTGCGGCACTCGTCAAACCCGGCCGCTGGGTTTGCATCGAACAGCATGTGCGGCTGAACACCCCCGGCCGCGAAGACGGCGTGCTGCGCGCGTGGGTGGACGGCCAGCCGGTTTTTGCGCGCCGCAACCTGCGGCTGCGTGACACGCGGGCCGTGGGTATCGAAAACGCCTGGTTTGACCTTTACATGGGCGGCCGGCAGCCGGCGCTGCGCGACATGCCGATCAACATTGCCCAGGTGGTGGTGGCCAGCCGCTACATCGGCCCGCTGGCACCGTGACTGCATGCCGCTGCACGGGCCTGCCTGTGCGCAGACAGGCCCATGCCATGACTTTCGCTCTATTTGTGGCCCTGCACCCGCAGCCTGATCGGCAACTCGGGCCAACCCCCGTCACGCAATGCGGCCGCCAGCTCGGGCAGCATCTGGCGCAGTTTGGCTGCGGCTGCGGCATGGTCCACCAGCAGTGACCACCCCAGCTCATCCAGCGGGCCGCTGTGCACGCTGCCCTGCAAGGCTGCAGGTAACAGCGGCGTTATGCAGGCCAGACGCTGGCGCGACTGCTGCAGTCGCTGCAGCAGCGAGCCCAGGGTTTCATGGTTGCGCAGTGCCGCATCCATGGCAACATGCAGGCCCCCCGGGGTTGCCGGGCGGGCGGGGGTTCGCGGCGTTATTTTTTGGCGCGCTTTGCGGGCCGCTGTTGGAACGGTTTTTTGAGCCGCAGTTTGACGTGCAGCAACAAGCGCAGTGTCAGATTTTGCGCGGGGTGGTTGCCGACTCGCCATGAACGGAGTTTATCGATGCAACTGATGATCACGAGCGGCAGTCTGGCGCGCACACGGGTGCTGCACTTCGCGCGCTGGCAAATGCTGGCGGCCGCAGCGGCGCTGATGGTGGTGCTGCTCGCGGTGTCGGGCACGGTGTACCACTTCGTTTTCCTCAAAGCGGCACGCGAAGGCTGGCCGGTCGTGGGGCAGCTGGTGCGCCTGGTGGTGCGTGACGAATTTGAGCAACGCGACCGCTTCATGCGCGAGAACCTCGACGTCATGGCGCAGAAGGTGGGCGAGATGCAGGCCAAGGTGGTGAAACTCGAGGCCATGGGCGAACGGGTGGCGCGGGTGGTGAACATGAAACCCGAAGACCTGAAGCCGCTGCAGCGCCCGGTTGGGCCTGTCTTCGTTCCTGCCGCGTCGGCGCCGGCCGGTGGCCCGAACAGTGTGCGCCTGCTGGGCAGCGGTGGTCCCTACATCCCCACCCCGTCGCCGTCACTCAAGCACTTGCAAGGCCTGCTGATGGCGCTCGACGAAGCAGCAGACTTCAACACCGACCTGTACACGCTGTTCGAATCCCGCCTGCTGGAAAGCCGGCTGAGCACTTTGACGATACCCAGCGCGATGCCACTGGACAGCGCACACACCTCTGGTTTCGGGTTCAGGGCCGACCCCTTCACCGGGCGCCAGGCCTTGCACACCGGTTTGGACTTCCCGGCCGAGCCCGGCACGGTGATTCGCGCGGCCGCTGGCGGGGTGGTCACCACACGCGAAAGCCACCTATCGTATGGCGAGGTGCTGGAGATCGATCATGGCAACGACGTCATCACCCGCTATGCACATTGTTCGGCCATTGATGTGGCCGTGGGTGCGGTGGTGCGGCGCGGGCAGGCCATCGCCAAGGTGGGCAACAGCGGCCGGTCCACCGGGCCGCACCTGCACTTTGAAGTGCTGGTCAAAGGTGTACACCACGACCCGGTGCGTTTTTTGGCCGGTGGTGCCAAAAGCACGCAGCTGGAATTTGCGGCCCGGCCCACGCTGCGGCCTTGATGCGGCCTTGGGCGGCCTGGCTCCGCGCGCTGGGTCACGCGCCAATCAAGCCCGCACCCAGGCCGCCATCCAAGGGTCGGGTGATAGACTCAAAAGCTTTACCAGACGGCTGCTGACAGGGCGGCGCCGACCCGCTTTCTGCCCCCTGTTTGCGGGTGCGAACCCGACCCGACCCCGGCCTTGAGCTTGCAAGCCGACGTCGCGACCCCAGATGAAGCGGCAGTGCCGGTGCGCTGCTTACAGCTCGCCACCGCACGCCACTCATCTCATCCGCCATTTTTATCCGCCGAGACGGCCACACCGCATGTTTCCCAAGATCCTGACTCAGATGTTTGGCAGTCGCAACGAACGCCTGCTGAAGGGCTTTCGTCGCACGGTGGACCAGATCAATGCACTGGAAACCCAGTTTGAAAAACTCAGCGACGCTGAGCTGCGCGCCAAGACCGACGAGTTTCGCAAACGGGTGAGCGAAGGCGCCACGCTGGACAGCCTGCTGCCCGAAGCGTTTGCTGTGGCGCGCGAGGGCAGCAAGCGCGTGCTGAAGATGCGCCACTTCGACGTGCAACTGGTGGGCGGCATGGTCATGCATCAAGGCAAGATTGCCGAGTTG
>JAYUPP010000289.1:0-3306 GCA_043760045.1 Betaproteobacteria bacterium | reverse complement strand
CGCCCTGCAGCTGGCGCTGCAGCGCCAGCGCGCCGCTGGCGAGCCAGTGCCGCTGGTGGCAGGCCTTACGCCGGAGCAGCGTTTTTTCACCGCCAACGCGTTGATCTGGCGCGCCAAGTGGCGCGAGCAGGCGCTTGTCAACCGGCTGCGCACGGGCCAACACTCACCCGGCCGCTACCGCGTGCTGGCGCCTATCAGCCAGATGCCGGCTTTTGCGCAAGCCTTCGGCTGCAAACCCGGCGACGCGATGGTGGCGGCCGAGCCCATCGTGATCTGGTAGCGCCACCTCGGCCTTGTTGGGGACGGGTCAGCAGCTGAAAGCAGCGCCCGCCCGCTGCGTTACAACCGCGTATGCGACCCACCCTCATCTACCAAAACCAGACTCTCAGCGCCGACACCTTCGCGGCGCGCTGGAAACAGTCGGCGGCGGCGCTGCATAACGCCGGCGTGCGCGAAGGCGCGGTGGTGGCGCTGCTGATGCGCAACAGCCCCGAAGCCGTGGAGCTGATGGTGGCCACACGCCACCTGGGCGCGCAGTGGTGCCCGGTGAACTGGCACTTCCTGACCGACGAGGTGCAGTACATCCTGGCCAACAGCAGCGCGCGCGTGCTGGTGGCCGACGACGTGCTGCTGGCCGCGTTGCCAGGCCTTTGCACCACCGGCCTGCAGGTCTACACCACCTCGCAGTGGCAAGCGCTGCGCGATGCCGCACCGGCCATCACCACCAGCGCGGCGCCACCACGCGGCGCGATGTTCTACACCTCGGGCACCACCGGCCGGCCCAAAGGCATCGTGCGCCAGCCGATGAACGCGCAGCAGGTGCTGGCCGCTACCGCCATGCGACACCTGGCTTATGGCGTACACACCACCCCAGGCGGCGAGATGCGCGCCCTGCTGAACGCGCCGTGGTACCACAGTGCACCCAACAGTTATGCGTTAGGCATCGCGCAGGAAAACGGCACGCTGGTGATTGAAGACCGCTTCGACGCCGAACGCACGCTGCGGTTGATCGCACAGCACCAGCTGACCCACGCCTACCTGGTGCCCACGATGTATGTGCGCCTGCTGGCGCTGCCGGCAGTGGTGCGCCAGCGCCACGACCTGCGTTCGATGCGTTTTGTGTCGTCCACCGGCAGCCCCTGCCCACCGCAAGTCAAGCGCGAGATGATTGCCTGGTGGGGCCCCGTCATACACGAATGTTATGGGTCGAGTGAACTGGGCTACATGACGATGCTCAGCAGTGAGCAGGCGCTGGCCAAACCCGGCTCGGCTGGGCTGCCGATGCCGGGGGTGGTCTTGAAAATACTGGACGAAGAAGGCCATGAGCAGCCTGCAGGAACACCCGGCCTGATCTTCATCCAACAGCCCGCCACACCCGACTTCAGCTACGTGGGCAATGACGAAGCGCGGCAACGCATGGAAAGCAGCCGCCCCGAACACCGCGGCCTGAAAACCATGGGCGACATCGGCTGCCTGGACGAAGACGGTTACCTCTTCATCGTCGACCGCAAGGCCGACATGGTGATCAGCGGCGGCGTCAACATCTACCCCGTGGAAATCGAAAGCCAGCTGCTGTGCATGCCCGGCGTGGCCGACTGCGCGGTGTTTGGCATTCCCGACGCCGAATTTGGCGAAGCCCTGGCCGCCGCCGTGCAACTGCAACCCAGCACGGCACTGACCGAAGCCGACGTGCGCCACTGGCTGCGCGAACGCCTGGCCGGCTACAAGGTGCCCCGCGTGGTGGCCTTCCACGCGCAGCTGCCGCGCGAAGAAACCGGCAAGATCTTCAAGCGCAAATTGCGCGAGCCCTACTGGGTGGGCCAAACACGCCGCGTTTGACTCCAGGCGGGCGCGACAGTCTAAGGGCCTGCTCCACCGTGTTGCGGTCTTCCACGGTCAGATGCGGCAAAGCCATCAGGTGCGCAATAACCGAAGACACCTCGGCTGGCGTGAAACCGTAGTAGCCGCGCAGCAGCCACTCCAATTCCAGCACAACGGTTTTGCAAACCATCAAGGGCTGGCCCGATTCCAGCAGCCGTTTGGCTGTCAGGCGCTGGCGCCGGGCTACGGCATCGGCCTGGTCGTCAACGTAATAACGCGCCAGGATGTTGGTGTCCAGGCCCGTCATCGTACTAGCAGACCGTTTCGCCAAAGCCGTTACATGAAATCGCGTCTTTTTCCGCCAAGCGTCGTTGCATCCCCTTGCCGCAATGACAGACCGGAGTGCAGCTTTCAAAGCCGCCGCAGCACCACACTGCCGATCGAATAACCGGCACCAAAAGAGCAGATCACGCCCACATCACCGGCCTGCAAATCAGCCTGGTGTTTGTGAAAAGCGATGATGCTGCCGGCACTGGCGGTGTTGGCAAATTCACCCAGGATGATGGGTGCCAGGTCGTCGCCCACCTCGCGGCCCACCAGCTTCTTCAGCACCAGCTGGTTCATGCCCAGGTTGGCCTGGTGCAGCCAATAACGACGCACCTGAGTGGCCTCAAAACCCAGTGCATGCAGGTGTTTTTCAATGTGCGCGGCGGCCATCGGCACCACTTCCTTGAACACCTTGCGTCCTTCTTGCATGAAGGTCTTGTCGCGTGCGTCGGCGTCGGTGTCTTCGCAGCGGTTCATGAAACCGGCGTTGTTGCGGATGTTGCTGCTGAACTGCGTGGCCAGCTTCGTGCCCAGCACCTGCCACTGCTTGCTGCTGGTGGCCGTGTCGGCCGCCTCCACGATGATGGCCGTGCACACGTCGCCAAAGATAAAGTGGCAGTCGCGGTCGCGCCATTCCAGGTGCGCTGACGTGATCTCGGGGTTGACCACCAGCACGCAGCGGGCGCTGCCGTTTTGCACCGCATTCACAGCCTGTTCAATGGCGAAGGTGGCGCTGGAGCAGGCCACGTTCATGTCAAAGCCCCAGCCTTCGCCATTTGCTCCAGCGCCCACTGCATGCTGAATCTCGCAGGCCATCGCCGGGTAGGCGCGCTGCATGTTGGCCGCTGCGCACAACACGCCGTCGATGTCGCTGCCTGTTTTGCCGGCCGCGGCCATCGCCTTGAGTGCGGCGTCCGCCGCAATCTCGGCCATCAGGCTGAGCTGTTCGTTGGGCCGGGGCGCAAAGTGCGGTTTCATGCGTGTCGGGTCCAGCACGCCGGCTTTGTCGATCACATAACGCTGCTGAATGCCGCTGGCTTTTTCGATGAACTCGACGCTGGAATGCACCAGCGCCGCCCGCTCACCCGCTGCGATCTGGCTGGCGTATTGCAGGTTTTGCAGGTCGGCATAAGCGTTGTAGGACTGCACCAGCTCGGC
>JAYUPP010000288.1:0-3311 GCA_043760045.1 Betaproteobacteria bacterium | reverse complement strand
TTGGTGCCGACGGCGAGACTCGAACTCGCACAGCTTTCGCCACTACCCCCTCAAGATAGCGTGTCTACCAATTTCACCACGTCGGCCCGACGTTTTCTGCTGCTGGATCGCCTGCTTCACCGAACAAAAACAGCGCTCCAGGCAACCCGGCATTCTAGTGCGAAACCGGCAGCTACTTGGGTGCGGCTGAAGCAGCCGGCGCAGCCGATTGGGCTGGGGTCGCCATCGGTGCAGGCACGCCGGCAGCGGCCGAAGCCGCGAGCGCGGCTGGGCTCTGAGCCGGGGCCGGGGTTGTGGACACAGCAGGCACCGCAGCAGCCGATGCCGGCAGTGCGCCCGGAATGGTGCCGGTACTGGGTGTACTGACGGGTGCGCTGGCCCCGACGGCCGGCCGGTCGAGCACACTGCCGCCCGTTGCACCGCGCGCGGTGGACTGTTTGTTGCCCAGATAAGTCAAGGTCAACGTGCACAGGAAGAAGACAGTGGCGCAGGCTGCGGTGGCACGCGACAGAAAGTTCGCACTGCCCGTGGCACCAAACAGGCTGCCCGAAGCGCCGCTGCCAAAGGACGCTCCCATGTCAGCACCTTTGCCGTGCTGGATCAGCACCAGGCCAATCATCACCAGGGCCGACAGCAGTTGCACGGCAAGGATCAGCGTCATCCAGATCTGCATGGTCAAAGAACTCCAGAATTCAGTTTGTTTGGGGCCTGCCGGCGCACATCAGGCGCGGCAAATGGCGATGAAGTCGGCGGCTTTCAACGAGGCGCCGCCGATCAGCCCGCCGTCGATGTCGGGCTGGGCAAACAGCAGCGCTGCGTTGTCGGCTTTGACGCTGCCGCCGTAAAGAATGTGCATGTGATCGGCGCGGCCGGTGGCGGCTTGCAACTGTGCGCGCAGAACAGCGTGCACGGCCTGCGCTTGTTCAGGGCTGGCGGTGCGGCCGGTGCCGATGGCCCACACCGGCTCGTAGGCCACCACCATTTCAGCGGCGCAGTGCGCCAGCGTGTGGATGACGGCCGAGAGCTGGCGCTTCACCACTGTTTCAGTTTCGCCGGCCTCACGCTCGGCCAAAGTTTCGCCCACGCAGACGATGGGCGTGACACCAGCCCCCAGTGCGGCCTGGGCCTTCTGCGCCACCAGATGGTCGCTTTCGGCATGCTGCGCGCGGCGCTCTGAATGGCCCACGATGGCGTAGCGACAGCCCAGCTCATGCAGCATCGCGGCAGAAACCTCGCCCGTGCAGGCGCCCTGTTTTTGCGCCGACACATCTTGGGCGCCCCAGCGGATGTCGCCCCCGGCCAGCGTGGCTGCCACCTCGCTCAAAAACACGGCCGGCGGGCACACTGCAACGTCCATGGCAAACGGGCGGGCCGCCAGCACAGCCGCCAGCAGTTCGGCATTGGCAACCCGGCTGCCATGCATCTTCCAGTTGCCGACCACCAGCTTGCGGCGCATGTTCAGTTTCCTTGCCAGTTCAGCATGATCTTGCCGACGTGCGTGCTGGACTCCATCAGCGCATGCGCCTGCGCAGCGCGATCGGCAGCAAATACCTCGTGAATGATGGCTTTGATGGCGCCCGCCTCAATCAGCGGCCACACCTGCGCACGCAGCGCTTGGGTGATTTCGGTTTTGTAGGCCACGCTGCGCGGGCGCAGTGTGGAACCGGTGATCGTCAAACGCTTGCGCAACACCAGGCCCACGTCGATGGCACTTTTAGTGCCGCCCTGCACTGCAATGATGGCCAGGCGGCCATCGTCGGCCAGGCATTCGATTTCGCGCGCCACGTAGTCACCGGCCACCATGTCGAGCACCACGTTGACACCCCGATTGGCCGTTAGCTTCTTGACTTCCGCGCTGAAGTCTTGCGTGCGGTAGTTGATGGCGTGGTCAGCACCAATGGCCAGGCAGGCCGCACATTTGTCGTCGCTGCCGGCCGTGACGATGACCGTTGCTCCCAACGCTTTCGCCAGCTGAATGGCGGTGACGCCAATGCCGCTGGATCCGCCCTGCACCAGCAAGGTTTCGCCCGCCTTCAAGCCGGCAATCTGGAACACGTTCTGCCAGACGGTGAAAAAAGTTTCGGGCAGGCTGGCCGCCTGCACCATCGACAGACCCTTGGGCACCGGCAGGCACTGGCCCACCGGCGCCACGCAGAACTGCGCGTAGCCGCCACCGGCCACCAGCGCGCACACGGCGTCGCCCAGCGCCAGGCCTGCAGCGGCCAGGTCTTGCGGCGCACCGCCGGTCACCGTGCCGGCAATTTCCAAGCCCGGCAGATCAGACACCCCCGGCGGCATCGGGTACAGGCCTTTGCGCTGCAGCACGTCGGGGCGGTTCACGCCCGACGCCTGCACCGCAATCAGCAGTTCACCGGCCTTGGGCTCGGGTGTGGGCCGCTCACAAGGCCGCAGCACCTCGGGCCCGCCGGGGGTGGAGATTTCTATTGCACGCATGGCCAGGGGTCCGCAGGCTGTTGGTTCAATGGCAGCCCTTATTCGGGCTGGCGCGGGGTGTCAGAAACGGGTGCGGCCACCGGCGCGGCGTCGCCACCCTCTGCAGGCGCAGCGTCACGGCGCGGGCGGTCGTCACGGTCGTTGCGGTCCCTGCGTGGGCGGTCGTCACGGTCGCGGCGCGGCGGCCGGTCGCCACGGTCGCCACGCGGCTCAAAACGCTCTTCCGGCATGCCTTCAGGCCGCTCAATCAGCGCCTTCATGCTCAGTTTGATGCGGCCCTTTTCGTCGGTCTCCAGCACCTTCACCTGCACCATTTGGCCTTCCTTGAGGAAGTCTTCCACGCGCTCCACGCGCTGGTGGGCAATTTGGCTGATGTGCAGCAAGCCGTCTTTACCGGGCAGGATGTTGACGAGCGCGCCGAAGTCCAGAATCTTCGTCACCGCGCCTTCATATACCTTGCCAATTTCGGCTTCGGCTGTAATTTCGGCAATGCGCTTTTTGGCGTGTTCGGCCTTGTCGGCGTCGACGCTGGCAATGGTGATGGTGCCGTCTTCGCCAATGTCGATGGTGCAGCCGGTTTCTTCGGTCAGCGCACGGATGGTGGCGCCGCCTTTGCCGATGATGTCGCGGATTTTCTCGGGGTTGATCTTCATCGTGTACAGGCGCGGGGCAAACTGGCTCACCTCGACCTTGGCGCCACTCACCGATTCAACCATCTTGGCCAGGATGTGCAGGCGCGCTTCCTTGGCCTGCGCCAATGCCACCTGCATGATTTCTTTCGTGATGCCCTGGATCTTGATGTCCATCTGCAGCGCGGTGATGCCGCCGTTGGTGCCGGCCACTTTAAAGTCCATATC
>JAYUPP010000287.1:0-8609 GCA_043760045.1 Betaproteobacteria bacterium | reverse complement strand
ACTTGATTTCAATGCCCAGCTTGCGGCCACGGTGTTGCACCACCAGGTCGAGTTCGGTGCCGGCGGCGGTGCGGTAGCAACCCAGTTGCGCTTCGGCGGGCAAGGCCGCTGCCACCTGCTCAACCACAAAACCTTCCCACGACGCACCGGCCACCGGGTGGCCCTGCAGTTGCTGCACCGTGGCCAGGCCCAGCAGCGCGTGCAGCAGGCCGCTGTCACGCACATACACCTTGGGCGACTTCACCAGCCGTTTGCCGATGTTGACGAGGTGCGGCGGCAACCGGCGCAGCATCATCGTATCTACCAAGGTGTCGAGGTAGCGGGTGGTGGTGGTGTGCGACGCGCCGCCCAGCGACTGCCCCAATTGCGAGGCGTTGAACAGCTGGCCCTGCAGGTGCGCCAGCATGGTCCAGAAGCGGCGCAGCGTTTCGGCGGGCAGCCGCAGGCCCAGCGCCGGCAGGTCGCGCTGCAGGAAGGTTTGCATGAAGTCTTGCCGCCACTCGAATGACGTGTCGTCGTTGTCGGCCAGCAGCGCGCGCGGGTAGCCGCCGCGCAGCCACAGCTGCTGCACGCGGGCCAGCGCGGCTGTGGGGTTGGCTGCGGGCGCGACTGCGGGCGTGGCGGGCATTGCGTCAACGATCCCGGCCACCCGTTCAGCCAGGATCTCAGTCACCAGCAAGGGCGTCAGCTCGACATAAGCCACGCGGCCAGCCAGCGACTCGCCGCTTTGGCGCAGCAGCTCACCCGAGGCCGAACCCAGCAGCAGAAAGCGGCCGGCGCGGCGGTCGGCATCGATTTCGGGCCGCAGCGCCGAAAAGAGCTGGGGCAGCAACTGCACTTCGTCCAGCACCACCAGGCGGCCCCGGTGCAGCGGAAAAAACAGTTCGGGGTTGGCCACCGCAGCGCGGTCGGACGCGCGCTCCAGGTCCAGCAGCAAAGCCCCCGGGTGCTGGGCAGCGATGGCCTGGGCGAGCGTGGTTTTGCCCACCTGGCGCGGTCCCAGCAAGACCACGGCGGGTGACTGGCGCAGGCGGCGTTCAACAAAGCCCAGTTGCGTGCGATCGATCATGCGTGCATTTTGATTGTGCGACGATCAAAATGCAATGTTGTCGTTTGCATCGCCGAGCCGACTTCAACCCAACTTCAACCCGGCGTGACCCTGCGGTGACCTCGCCGTCACTTCACCATGACCCCACCTTCACCGAGCTGTGGTTTTCACCCAAGCCCCGCAGCGCGGCAGCGCGGCCGCACCCGTCCAGCGCGGCAGGTTCTGGTGGATCTTGTGCACCGTGTGGCGCGACAGGTCGATGGCTTCGGCCACCAGCGCCGGGTTGTTGCGCATCAGGGTGATGCCGGCGGCGTGTTGTCTGCCACCACACCCCAGCCCAGCAGCGTCAGCAGCGCCAGCAGCAGCACGGCGGGCACAAACACCGCGCTCACGCGGTCCACCTGGCGCTGCAGGGGTGCCTTGTGGGCCTGCGCCGACGCCACCAGGCGCACGCTGCGCGACAGCGTGCTGGCGGCGCCCGCGGCGGTGCTGCGCACCAGCAGCAGGCCTTCGCCGTTGACGGCGCCGCCAGTCACGCTGTCGCCCACGGTTTTTGCTACCGGCAGGCTCTCGCCAGTGATCAGCGACGCGTCAACGTGGCTGGTGCCTTGTTCCAGCATGCCGTCCACGGCCACGCGCTCGCCCGGCCGCACCAGCAGGCGGTCACCCACACGCACTTGCGCGAGCGGAACTTCCACGTCCACCGGCGCGTCGGCTGTGCCGCGCCGCACCCGGGCGACATCGGGCCGCAGCGCTTGCAGCGCGCGCAACGCAGCGGTGGTCTGGTGTTAGGCACGGGCTTCCAGCCACTTGCCCAGCAGCACCAGCGTGATGACCACGGCCGTAGCCTCGAAGTACAGCAGGTGCACGGCGCGCGTCTGCAGCCGCTCAAAAACACGCAGGCCGCAAGCGGCCGTGGTGCCGATGGCCACCAACAGGTCCATGCTGCCCGATGCGGCGCGCACCGCCTGGTAGCCGGCGCGGTACCACCGGGCGCCCAGCCAGAACTGCACCGGTGTGGCCAGCGCCCATTGCAGCCAGCCCTGCAGCATGCTGTGCGGCGCGTCGGCAGTCGCCACCAGTGGCGCCGTGATCTGCATCACCAGCGGCACCAGCATCTGCAACGCCAGCGGCAGCGCTGCCGCCACCAGCAGCGCTCACACCGGCGCTGCCGGCCTGTCCGGCAGCGGGCTGCCGGGGTTGTCGGCAGCGACCTGCGCGTCGCTGCCGGCGCGCTGCAGCGCCTGCAGCAGTGCGCCGTCTTGCGCGCTGTCCTCGGCGCCGTGTTGTGCACTGCCTTTCGTGCCGGCTTGCACGCCGGTGGCCTGCGTTTGCACAGTCGCCGTTTCCGTGGCCAGGTTGACGCTGGAGGTGCTGACCCCCGGCACCGCCAGCAGGGCTTTTTCAACCCGCCCGACGCAGCTGGCACAGCGCATGCCGCTGACTTGCAGCTGCACCGTGCGCAGCCCGGTGGGTCTGGGCTCGCCTGGTGGCGGGCGTGCAGGCGGCGGTGGCATGCCCGCGGCCAAGGGCGCCTGCGCGGCGGCACGCATCACGGCGCCTTTTGAATCTCCATCACCATGTACTGGCCCTTGTCACGGCCGGCGCGAAAGCGAATCTTGCTGCCCACCTGCAGGCCTTCCAGCATTGCTTTGTCGCGCGCCTGAAACACCATCGTCATCGGCGGCATGTCCAGGCTCTTGATCTCGGCATGTTTCAGCGTCAGCTTGTTGGCATCGCGGTCCAGTTTGCGCACCTCGGCCTCGGTCCACTCGGCCGCGTTGGTGGTTTGTGCCTGCACCGGCGGCGCGGCGAGGGCCATGGCCACGGCCAGGCCCAGCAAGGGCAGTGCGGTGGCCCAGGCCAGAACGGTGTTGCGCAAAGGGGCTGTCAACAGGCCGCCGGTGTGGCTGACGGCCGGGTGGGCGTGCTTGTGGCTGTGCGTCTGGCTGTGTTGCTGGCTGTGTTGCTGGATGTGCATGCGGGTCATGTTTGGCTCCTTCGGGGGTGGACAGGAAGTGGGGGTGTCAGCGGTGCTTGCAAGCCCAGGTTGGAAAAACAGCAGGCGCCGGGCCGCTGCAGCAGCGATACGCGCAAAGACCCTGCCGCCGCTTGCGCCAGGGCCATGGTGGCGCCTTGCCTCTCACCCAGGAGGTGGCCTGCATGGCGCCCGCCTGTGCGGCCATCAAAGCCTGCACCCGACGCACGTATTTTTCCCGCTCGGCGTTCAGCACGCCCAGATGTTGGCACCCCTGCACCGGCGCAAAACCCAGCAGGCGGGCTGCGGCTTCGGGCTGGCGCAGGCGGACCCGCACACGCGCCGGGTGCCACAGTGCGCACGCCATGCGGTGGGCATGATGGCGCTGCCAGGCCACCTGGGTGCACAGGGGCGAGTGACGCCGCAGCTTCGGCCCCGTGCCGCTGGCCCGCCAGCGCCAAGCCGCGCAGCAGCGCAGAGTCCAGCAGCCCCACCCCGTCGCCACTGGCGCGTGCGCGCTCTGCACATCGGCGCGTGCGGCGGCCGGCCCTGCCAGCCGCCGGGCTGGGTTTAGAGTCCCGGGCGCCAGCCGAAGCCGGCACCCCGCCACCGACCCCCTGCACATGAGCCCCACTGCAACCGTTCGCCTCTATGTCGGCAGCGCCATGCGCTTGGCGCCCGGGCTGCAGGCTGACTTGCCCGAGCAGGCGGCGCGCCACGCGCAGGTGCGCCGCGTGCAGCCTGGCGACGTGCTGCGCGTGTTTGACGGCCAGGGCTGCGACTGGCCGGCGCGCGTGCTGTTGGTGGGGCGCAGCAGCGTGCGTGTGGAACTGGGCCTGCCCGCGCCGGTGGCGCTGGAACTGCCGCTGCAGGTGACGCTGGCGCTGGTGGTGCCGGCCAACGAGCGCATGGACAACCTGGTGGAAAAGGCCACCGAGCTGGGTGTGGCCGGCATCCAGCCGCTGATGGCCACGCGGTCGGTGCTGCGCCTGGATGGCGAACGTGCGCTGCGCCGCCAGGCCCACTGGCAGGGTGTGGCCGTCGCCGCCTGTGAACAGTGCGGCCGTGCGCAACTGCCCGAAGTGGCGCCGGTGCGGCCGCTTCAGGACTGGCTGCAAGAGCTTGTGATGAAAACTCTTGTGCAAGCCGATGCCCCCTCGGCACGGTGGCTGCTGAGCCTGCATGACGGTGCGCAGCCCGTGGCGGCGTTGGGAAGCCCCGCTGCAGCATTGCTGATCAGCCTGAGCGGCCCCGAAGGCGGCCTGACCGGCGACGAAGAAGCGGCGGCGCTTGCGGCCGGCTTTTGCGCCGTGAAGCTGGGCCCGCGGGTGCTGCGCGCCGATACAGCGCCGCTGGCGCTGCTGTCGTGGCTGAGCCTGCAAACGCCCGGCTTATAGCGTGACGGCGGGTGGCCTGGTGCCTGACCAAAGTCGGGCTGGCGGGCACCCAGCCTTGGCGCAAAATCATCGCCACGCAGTGGCATTCGGCCGCCGCGACGCAAAAAATCGTCGCTTGACGACGTTTCCTTCACCCCACAGGAGTAAAGCATGAGTCTGCTCGGATCGGTCATCGGAGCCCTTGGCGGCTCACAAGGTGGTGGTGGCAACGCCGCCCTGCTGAACGCTGTCATCGGCATGCTGGGCCAGGGCGGCGGCGGGGGTGCAGGTGGCGCGGGTGCGGGTGGCCTCGGCGGTTTGGGCGGTTTGGGTGGCCTGGTGGCGAAGATGCAGCAAGGCGGTCTGGGTGACGTGATCGGCTCGTGGGTGGGCACCGGCCAGAACCTGCCGGTGCAGCCCGAACAACTGGGCAACGCGCTGGGCAACGACACCATCTCCGGCATGGCTGGCCAACTGGGCATGAACAACAACGACCTGCTCGGCCAGCTGGCGCAGATGCTGCCGCAGGTGGTGGACAAGCTGACGCCCCAGGGCCAGGTGCCACAAGGCGACCTGAGCAGCATCCTGGGCAGCCTGGTGGGCGGTGGCCAGCAGGGTGGCCAGCAGGGCGGTGCGCAGGCGGGTGGCGGCATGGGCGACCTGGCCGGCATGCTCGGCAGTTTGCTCCGGCGCTGAAAAGCGGCGGCGCAGACGTCAGCAGCAGTCGTTGCCAGCGGAACGTGTGAATGACTTTGCAACACCTGCGGACATTAATTTTGTGTGCGGCCGACGGGTTCACCTGACGGCTTTTTCTCCTCTGGTGGTGGGTTGATCCATGCCGCCGTAGGCATTGGTCGCAGCTGTGGTTTTTTGTTTTTGAACCGGTTTGGATTGGCCGCGAATGCGGCATCCACACGGGCCTTGATCACGGCCAGCAGCGCCGCGGTGGCCTGCAGCAGGCTGTCGCGCTTGTGCGCACGCAGCTTGGCCAGCGCGTCGTTGCGGCAGGCCACCAGACGCTCGCCGGAGTACGCGGGCGAAGTGATCTCGGCCCGGTTGCGCCGATCGAACAAGCCCAGCTGCAAATGGCCCTGCTCGACCAGGCTGCGGATCGAGACGCTCTTGCGCGCGGTGATCCAGTCGACGCCGTGCCGGCCGCCGATCTCGTCGATGGCCTTTTGGGACACCCTGCCGCGGTCCCCCACCATCACCACCTGCGCCAGGCCGAAGCGCTCGCGCACGCGC
The DNA here is from genome assembly GCA_043760045.1 of Betaproteobacteria bacterium. Lineage (GTDB taxonomy): Bacteria > Pseudomonadota > Gammaproteobacteria > Burkholderiales > Burkholderiaceae_C > Rubrivivax. The sequence goes on along the minus strand of JAYUPP010000287.1, from coordinate 2,962 downwards.
GCTACGGCCGGCAGGAAGGTCAGGCTGTCGGACGTGTTGCCCTCGAACACCGAGACGGCTACCGGGCAGCCGCGCGCACCGGTGAGCAGCCCGTAGTTGAGCTGCAGCGTGCCGGGCCGGCCGTCACGGCTGTAGCCTCGCTTGGCCAGCGGGCAGCAGCTGCCCTCGAAGTAGCTGGAGGACAAGTCGTACAGCACCAGCGCGCCCTCGCGCAGGTGGCGCGCGGCGAGCCTTTGCTCGATGGCGTCCTGGCGGGCCAGCAGCCCATCCATGGCCGCATGCAGGTCGTCCTCGGTGGCCTCAGACACACCGAAGTCCTCGGCCAGGGTCGAGCCGTACCAGCGCCTGGTGGTGACCAGCTTGGTGTCGGGCTGGACGATGCACGAGGCCACCATGGCCAGCACCAGGTCGCGCGCACGGCTGGGCGGGAAGGCGAGCACCGGGGCCAGGCCCAGGCGCTGCATGGCCAGGGCCCGCCCGGAGGGGCCAGATTTGTGAGTCGTGACAGGGACTTGCAGGCGTCGCGCCTTGTGTGAGGGCGCGCAACTTCAGACTGGTGTTGTGACTCACAGGTTTCGATACAAATGAAAGCGCTGCATTCGTTCGTCAGGCCAGCCGCAAACCATAGCCATAGTTTTTTCCATGGCGAGGATTTGCAACGACGCATGGCGGACGAGGGCGCGGTTTCATGCATCGAAAGTTATGAGTCACAACACAAGAGACGGTCAGCGCTGACGCTGCGGGTCTCTGACAGCGCAGAAGTCATACGGCTTCAAGTGCGCCACAGGCGCGGCGGCTGCGCCTGCAGCGCCCAGCCCTCAAGGCGCCAGGCCGCACGCACAGCCTGCAGCAAAGCCATGGCCGGCTCAACCTGGTGGGCCAGCAGGCGCAGCACCAGCAAACGTTCGTCGGGCGCCGTGCAGGCGGCGGTGGCCTGCAGCGGTGATGCGCCGACCACCTGCATTGCGCGTTCTTGCAAAGCGCCGCGCCGTTGCCGCGGCAGCGGTGTGCCGCTGGCCCACCACAGGGTGCCCAGCACGCGGTGGCCGGCCAGGCCCAAAGGCGAGTTCAGCAGCAGGCTGTCGTCAGCCCGCATGCGCGCGCGGTCCAGCCAGACACCGGGCCACTGCAGCTGCTGCGTAAAGCTGCCGCTGTCAAAAGGCGCCTGGCTGGCGGGCAGGCCCAAAGCCAGCAAGTCCCAGCCCATCATCTCGGCCCCCGGGGCCGGGTCGAGCGTAATTTCGTTCACGGCCGTGCAGCCGGCGTGCGCGATGGTCTCCATCGGCAGCCATTCCAGCCGCGTGCCTGCAGCCCCGCGCAGTGTCACGCGCTGCGAGGCCGGCAGGCCTTCACTGCGGTAAAAACGCGCGGCGCCGGGGGTGGTGATCAGGGCGTGAGAACCGGCGTCGAGTTGCACATCAAGCTGCAGTTCGTCACCACCCACCAGGCCGCCGGGCGGGTGCACCAGCACGTGGTGGCAAATGGCGTCGCCTTCGGGGTACAGCCGGCGCAGCACCCGCAGCGGGCCGCTGTGGCGGTCCAGCGCCACGGTGCGGCCCTGCTGCAGGCGGTAATGCAGCGACAGGTGGCCTTGCCAGCCCATGCGGGGTGACTGTTGCCAGTTAAGTTTTAGGGTTGGCTCGCCGTCAACCCGCCGTGAGCATGCCGCGCTGTTCAATGAAGCTCACCACGGTGGCCAACCCGGCCTGCGTTTTCAGGTTCGTCATCACATACGGCTTGCCGCGCCGCATGCGCAGCGTGTCGGCTTCCATCACCGCCAGGTCGGCGCCCACATAGGGTGCAAGGTCGGTTTTGTTGATGACAAAGAGGTCGCTTTTGGTGATGCCCGGCCCGCCTTTGCGCGGGATTTTTTCGCCGCCCGCCACGTCAATAACGTAGATCGTCAGGTCACTCAATTCGGGGCTGAAGGTGGCGGCCAGGTTGTCGCCGCCGGACTCGATAAACACCACGTCGGCGTTCGGGAACTGCTGCAGCATCTGGTCCACGGCCACCAGGTTGATCGACGCGTCTTCGCGAATGGCGGTGTGCGGGCAGCCCCCGGTTTCCACACCCATGATGCGCTCGGGTTCCAGCGCGCCGGCCTCGGTCAGCAAGCGCTGGTCTTCTTTGGTGTAGATGTCGTTGGTGACGACCACCAGGTCCCAACGTTGCCGCATCGCCTTGCACAGCAATTCCAGCAGCGTGGTTTTGCCGGAGCCCACCGGGCCGCCCACGCCCACGCGCAAAGGGGGCAGTTTTTTGCTGCGGTGGGCGATGTGGTGCAGAGCGGTGGCGGCGGGGGTGGGGTTCATGCACGGGATGATGCATGAGGCCCGGTTGTGTCCAGGCTAAAGCGCGCGCGCGAATCAACCGGGTCCTGGCTGGGCACCTTCAAAACGGGCCAACACAGCGGCCGGCAACGGCGCGTTGAAGTCTGTCGCCGGCTTCACGCGTCCTTTCAGCAGGCCGAACTTCACCGCGCGCTTGGGCTCAAGCAGTTGTGTGATGCGCGCACCAGGGGCTGGCCGTTGCGGCTGACGACCACGTCTTCCCCGGCTGCGGCTTTGTCAACCAGTTGCGACAGGCGGGTTTTGGCCTCGTAAATGTTGACGGCTTCCATGGGGTTCCTGGGGGTGCGAGAAAGACTTGACCCAGTCTGCTCTGTTTCTATGCGCGCCACTCCGGCCCCGCTGGCCTGCTGGCCTGCTGAACAGGCGCGAGTTTCTCGGCTACGACCTGAAGAGGCGCGAATATTGCGCCTCGTGCTTGGCGCTCAGAATGGCCAGCATCGGGCTGAACGCCTGCCGCTCTTGCGCCGGCAGCTGAAGCGCGGCCTGCACCGCCAGCGGCAGCGCCGCAGCCAGCCGGCCCAGCATGCGCTGTGCGGCGGCCTGGCCCAGCGGCACGGCTTTCATTGCCGCTTGCGCCATGTTTTCGGCCCAGCTCCAGGCGAAGCACAGCA
>JAYUPP010000286.1:0-3320 GCA_043760045.1 Betaproteobacteria bacterium | reverse complement strand
GATGAACATGCCCGTCACCAGCTTCAGGTATTCCATCGCCAGGTGGCCGGCGCTGGCGTTGCCGGCGCTGCCGTAATTCAGCTTGCCGGGATTTTTCTTCACGTACGCAACAAATTCCTTGAAGTCTTTGGCCGGCACGTCGGGGTGAATAACGAACAGATTGGGTACCTTGGCCAGCAGCGTGACGGGCAAAAAATCCTTGTTCACATCGAAGGGCTGGTTCGGAAAGATGTAAGGGTTGACGGCCAGGCTGCCCACGTGGCCCAGGATGATGGTGTGGCCGTCGGGTGTGGCCTTGGCCACATCTTGCATGGCCGGGATGCCGGCGCCGCCGCCCTTGTTTTCAACATAAACCGTCTGGCCCAGCTGTTTGCTCAGCTCGTTGGCGACTGTGCGGGCCACGATCTCGCTGGTGCCGCCGGGTGCAAAGGGCACCACGAAGCGCACCGACTGGCGCGGCCAGGCGGCTTGCGCCGGCGACAAGGCGGGAAAGGCCAGGCCGGCGCTGGCCAGTGCAATGCGGCGGGTGATGTTCAAAGGGGTCTCCTCATTGACGGCGCGCGGGGCACAAAGTGCCAGGGCCAAATAACGGCGTCTTCACGACGCTCGATTGTGGCTTGCCCACGCAGCAGCAAGCGAAAACGTGATGCGGCTGGTTTTTGTCGGTCAGCACAAAAGTGCGCGCCACCCGGCGCGTCTGGTGTTGTGCGGCCTGGGTCCGTAAAAATTCGTCAAGTGCAGGCTCACCGCTGTCGATAGCAGCGCGGTCATGCACCGCCTTGTTCAGGCTGCTGACGATCAACGCCACTGGATGCCGGCCGACTCGTGTAGTCACGCATCGCCGCCATCAAGGCCTTGGTGGGTTTGGGAGGCTTTGCCAGCGTTTGCAGCAAGTCGCGATGGCCTTTTTCCGTGCTGCTGACCTGTTCGGCTTCGGCAATCACCTGGCGCGCGCGGGCCAGCGCAGGGCCCAGCACAAACTGGCTCAGCTTGACACCTGGAATGCCAGCCGCGCGTGCCAGCAAACCCTTGTCTTCTGACGGCAAGCGCATTTCCAGACGTTCGGCTGCAGGGTGCATGGTCGTGGTTGCCAAAGACGTTGAAGATAAATGCCGTACAGGGTGCGGTGCTGGCTGCCCACGGGCGGGTGGTGTCACGGGCGGGTGGGTCAAGGGCTTGTGTCTCAGGCGCCCAGCAACGCCGGCAACGGCCGCAGCGCGTAGCCCCCTGCCTGCAACGCCTGCCGCACCGCCTGCGCTGTGGCCACCGCTTCGGCGTTATCTCCGTGCACGCAGATGCTGCCGGCGCGGCACGGCAACCGCTTGCCGTGTATCGACACCAGCGCGCCGCCTTCCAGAATGGCCATCACATGGCGCACGCTGGCGGCGGCGCCGTGCACCATGGCCTGCGGGTGCGCGCGCGGCACCAGGTCACCTTCGTCGGTGTAGTTGCGGTCGGCAAAGATCTCTTCCACCACCGGCAGGCCGCATTCGTGGCCCGCGCGCACCAGTTCCGACAAGGCCGGCGCCAGCAAAATGAGGTCGGCACTGACGGCGCGCACCGCACGCGCCACGCAGCGCGCCAGGTCCAGGCTTTCACTGGCCTGGTTGCTGAGCGCGCCGTGCACCTTCACATGCGTGACAGCGTGGCCTTCGGCGGCAGCGATGCCCTGCAGGGCGCCAATCTGGTAGACGAGCATGGCTTCCAGCTCTGCTGCTTTTATCTCCATCTTGCGGCGGCCAAAACCCTGCAGGTCGGGGTAACTGGGGTGGGCGCCGATGCTGACGCCGTGGCGCAGCGCAGTGGCCACCGTGTGGCGCATCACCAGCGCGTCGCCGGCATGAAAACCACACGCCACATTGGCGCTGTCCACCTGCTGCAGCATGTCGCTGTCGCGGCCCATGGTCCAGGCGCCAAACGATTCACCGAGGTCGGCATTCAGGTTGATGGGGTGCGGGTTCATGGTTCTAAATGGAAGAGGAGTCGGGCATGCAGGCGTTGATGATGCCGCTGATGAGGTTGCTGGAGTACAGCGCCGCTTCATCGGCGTGGCCACTGGCGCGCGCGGGCTCCAACCCACGCACCCAGGCGGCCAGCGCCTGCGCCTGCGCCTGCCGCGCGGCCACCGCTTCGGCGCGTGTGACGACGGCAAACCGCAGCACGCTGCCCGGCCGGGCATGCGCCAGGCGCGGCAGGTCGGCGCTGATGACGGTGGCGATCTTGGCGTAGCCGCCGATGGTTTGCGCGTCCACCCCCAGCACGATGGGCTGGCCAGCGCCGGGCACCTGGATGGCACCGGGCACGACGGCTTCCGAAACAATGTCGGCGCCCGAGGGCTCGGCGTGGTGCAGCGCCGGCCCCTGCAAGCGCAGACCCATGCGGTCGGCGTCGCGCGTGACGGTGTAGGGGTTGCTCAAAAAAAGCGCCCACGTCTGACTTCCGAAACGACCGTCTTGCGGGCCGAGCAGCACACGCAGCGGGCCCTCTGCGTGCATGAACGGCGCAGCAGCCTGCAGGTTCGGGCCCGTGCCCGGGCCGCACGGCAGCACGTCCCCCGCTCGTGGGGCGCGGCCCCCGATGCCGCCCAGCGCCGCGCGGGCATAGGTGGAACGGCTGCCCAACACCAGCGGCACCCCGTCGCCGCCGACACCACCGGCCAGCGCGATGTAAGCCACGCCCGACCGGCAAGGGCCGACGGCCAGTTGTTCACCCGGCTGCAGCGTGATGCTGCGCCACGACGGCAGCACCACGCGGTGGCCGCCCGCCGCTGTCAGCACCGGTGTGAAGTTACCCACCAGCGCCAGGCGCACCGCAACTCCCTGCGCCTGCAGCAGCGGGCCCAGCAGCGCCACTTCCAGCACCGCCAGGTCAGCGGCCTGCGCCAGCAGCGCGTTTGCGCAGGCCATCAACAGCGGGTCGGCGGCGCCGGCCAAGGGCACGCCGATGGCGCGGTGGCCGCAGCGGCCCAGGTCCTGGACGGTGACGGCAGCGCCGGGCTGCACAAAGAGCAGCTCGCCGCTCAAGGTGCGACCTTCCCGAGCCTGCTGCACTGCAGGCACGCTCTTGCGTAGCGGCTGCTCACGACGCGGCCCCAGACGCGGCCAGCCACTCATCACGCCGGGTGCCACAAAGGGCCGCTTGCTGCTGCAGCGCTTCGAAGTGCGCACGCGCCACCGCGTGCCAGCGCACCTCGTCGCCGGCTTGCAGCCAGGCGGGCGCCACGGCGTTGCGGGTGTCGAAGAACTGCAAGGGCGTGCGGCCGACCAGGTGCCAGCCGCCCGGGCTGCACCAGGGGTAGACGGCACACATGCGCCCGGCCA
>JAYUPP010000285.1:0-8623 GCA_043760045.1 Betaproteobacteria bacterium | reverse complement strand
TTTGGCATGCGGCACCGTTGCACGACATCGCAAGCCGCGTCACGGCCTGGTTTGAAGACCTGGCCTTGGTGGGCGGGCCCAAAGACCCACCTTTCCCCAGCCTGTTCCGCTTGCTCACTGCCATCGCGCTGCAGGGCAAGGCAGACAACATCCCGCCGCGTCTGGCCGGTGACTTGATGCGCAGCATCTTGAGTGGTTCGGCCTACCCAGCCACCTGGCTGCTGGCCGCTGTGCAGCGCTGCCGCGCAGAGCAAGAGGTGACCTACTTGCGCGCCGCCACCATCAAGGCGTGTTTGCGCCGCCAGTCCCGTTACACGCACGATGAATCAACCACGAACCCAGCGGAGATAACACCCATGCTTGATGCCAACAACCCGTCGGCGGCGTACCGCCTGGGGCGCCTCTTCGCCACGCTGGAACGTATACAAGAGGCAGCAAGCCCAGGGCTGAACGCCACCATTCGCGACCGTTACTACGGTGCCGCGTCCAGCACGCCCGTGGCGGTGTTCACCACCTTGCTGCGCCTGAAAAACCACCATCTGGCCAAGCTCGACAGCAAGGGCCTGGTAATTTATTACGAAAAGCTGTTGGCTGAAATAGTGGGCGGCATTGATGACTTTCCGGCCCTGTTGAACATGCCCGACCAGGGGCGTTTCGCCATCGGCTATTACCACCAGCGCCAGGATTTCTTCACCAAACGCACCCCCGTTGCGGACTCCGCAACCACCATCGACACCAAAGAAACTGCTTGAGGAGGACCACCCCGTGAACCTGAACAACCGCTACGACTTCTGTCTGCTCTTCGACGTCAAAGACGGCAACCCCAACGGCGACCCCGACGCCGGCAACATGCCCCGTGTGGACGCCGAAACCGGCCACGGCTTGATGACTGACGTGGCGTTGAAGCGCAAGGTGCGCAACTTCGTCGCGCTTACGCATGACCAGACGGAACAGAACCCGCAACCGGGCGAAAAGCGCTGCGAAATTTACGTGCGCGAAAAAGCCATCCTGAACCTGCAACACCAGCGCGCCTACTCAGCGCTGAAGCTGGACGCGCCGACCGAAGAAACCGCTGAGAGCGTTGACGCCGAAGACAAAAAGCCCAAAAAAGGCGTCAAAGAAAAACGCAAAGGCAGCGGCGCCGATGTCGACCAAGCGCGCAAGTGGATGTGCCAGAACTTCTTTGACGTGCGCACCTTTGGTGCCGTTATGTCCACCGGCACCAACGCCGGCCAGGTGCGCGGGCCTGTGCAAATCACCTTCGCGCGCAGCATTGATCCCATCGTGGCGCTGGAACATTCCATCACCCGCATGGCCGTGGCCACTGAAGCTGAAGCCGAAAAGCAGCAGGGCGACAACCGCACCATGGGCCGCAAACACACCGTGCCCTACGGCCTGTACATGGCACACGGCTTTGTGTCATCGTTCCTGGCCAAACAAACCGGCTTCGGCGAAGACGACCTGGAACTGCTGTGGCAAGCCCTGGAGCAGATGTTTGAACACGACCGCTCAGCCGCGCGCGGCGAAATGTCAACGCGTGGCCTTTACGTTTTCAAACACGACAGCGAGCTGGGCAATGCACACGCGCACGCGCTGTTTGACCGCATCACGGTGGCGCGAACCGGCGAAGGCGCGGCACCTCCGCGCGCCTTCGCCGCATACTCCACGCTGTTTGACGGGCAAGCGCTGGCGGTGGGCCAAACCCTGCAGGCCGCGCCCGGTGTTTCGTTGACAAGGAGGTGCTGAACATGAACTGGCGAGATCGCATCGTCACCGATCCCGACTTGCTGATGGGTAAGCCCGTGATCAAGGGCACCCGCTTGTCGGTCGAGTTGATCCTGGGCTGGCTGGCCCAGGGCTGGACCGTCGAAACGGTGCTTGAGAACTATCCTCAGCTGCAGCAAAACGACGTGCTGGCCGCGCTGGCCTTTGCGTCAGACATGTTGCGCGAAGAGCGTTACATCGCCATCAACCAGGCCGCCGAGTTGGTCACAAGCCAGCCCGCCTAGCCGGCCGCTTAAAGGCAAACCCTGTGCAGCTTCCGCCGCTGCTGGCCAACGAAAACGTGCCGGCGCCGCTGCTGAGCTTGTTGCGAGCCAGCGACCTGACAGTGCACGCCGTGTCCGAACTGATGCCGATGGCGAGTGACCGCGCGGTGTTGCATTACGCGCACCAGCAGGGGCTGTGGGTGCTGACCTTTGACCGCGACTATGGCGAACTGGTTTTCGCGCGCGCTGTTCCGGCGCCGCCGGCCATCATCTACCTGCGGCAAGGCCCGCAACCGATGTCCAGTTTTGCGAGATCCGTCGTGCAACTTCTGACTGACGACGCACCACATCTGCTGGGGCATCTGGTGGTGGTGGGTGGCCGGGGCGTCAGGCGCCGGCCGCTGCCCTTGGCTGTTTAGGACTGGAACCGTGCCGGGCGAAGAAGACCCAGTCCCGCTGTCAGCCCTGCAGCACTGGGCCTACTGCCCACGCCAGTGTGGCCTGATCCATCTTGAACAAGCCTTTGACGACAACCTGCACACGTTGCGCGGGCAAGCTGTGCACCGGCAAGTGGACGACCCGGGCATGGAAATCCGTCGCGGGTTGCGTGTGGAACGTGCACTGCCGGTGTGGAGCGACGCGCTGGGCCTGATCGGCAAAGCCGACGTGGTTGAATTCGAACCCGACGGCACACCCTACCCGGTGGAATACAAACACGGCTCACGCAACAAGGCGGCCGACATCGCCGCCTGCGACGACCTGCAGCTGGCTGCGCAGGCCTTGTGCCTGCAAGAAATGACGGGGCGCGCCGTGAGCGAAGGCGCGCTGTTTTACGCCACATCACGCCGCCGCCGTGTGGTGATGCTGGACGCCACACTGTTTGCACAAGTGCGCACCGTGCGTGACGAAGTGGTGCACATGTTGGCCAGTGGCCGCTTGCCAGCGCCCACCACGGACACCCGGCGTTGCAAAGCCTGTTCGCTGCGCGACCGGTGCCAGCCCGAGGCTTTGGCGCGCTTGGCAGCACTGTCGGCGGCTGGCAGAACTGTTGATGACGACGTTGACGACCTCAGCCCACAGCACCCATGAACCTGCTCAACACCCTGTACGTCACGCTGCCCGGCAGCCGCTTGCGGCTGGACAACGACACCGTGCGTGTGATGGTGGAAGACGAAACCAAACTGCGCGTGCCACTGCACCACCTGCAGGCGGTGGTGTGTTTTGGTCACATCGGCATCAGCGCGCCGCTGATGCACCATCTGGCCGAATCGGGCATCACGCTGGTGCTGCTGGACGACGCAGGCCGCTTCAAGGCCCGGCTTGAAGGCGCCACCACCGGCAATGTGCTGCTGCGTGTGGCCCAGCACCGCATGCTGGACCACACCACGTTCACGTTAGCCCTGGCGCAAAGCATCGTGGCTGGCAAGCTGCGCAACCAGCGTGCGGTGGTGCTGCGTGGTGCGCGCGAAACCAAGTCAACAGAAGACGAAGCGCAGCTCACCCGCACGGCGCAAAACCTGGCGGCCAGCTTGCGTGCGCTGCCAGAGGCCCGCACGCTGGACGAGGTGCGCGGCTGCGAGGGCGAAGCCGCGCGCGGTTATTTCGAGGCACTGAACCTGCTGGTGCGCCCAGAGCTGCGCACCAGCTTTGTGATGGACGGCCGCACGCGCCGCCCACCGCGCGACCGCATGAATGCGCTGCTGTCGTGTTTGTATTCGATGTGGATGAACGACTGCCGCAGTGCCTGCGAAGCCGCCGGGCTCGATCCCCAATTGGGTTTTTTGCACGTTGCAAGGCCTGGGCGCGCGTCATTGGCGCTCGATTTGGTGGAAGAGTTTCGTCCCTGGGCCGACCGCCTGGCCTTGTCGCTCATCAACCGCCTTCAGCTGGCCGCGTCAGATTTCGAAGTTCGTGAGGGCGGTGCCGTGCTGCTGCAAGGCGACGCGCGCAAAGCCGTGGTGGTGGCGTTTCAAGAGCGCAAACAGGAAGCGTTGACGCACCCCTTGTTGGCTGAGAGTGTGCCGCTGGGTTTGGTGCCGCTGGTGCAGGCCCGGCTGCTGGCGCGGCATGTGCGCGGCGAAGCGCCGCTGTATCTGCCGTTTGCCATGCGCTGAAGTGGCAACTGCGGTGGCAACTGCGGTGGCAACTGTTGCGTGCGTTGCACAGCCTGCTTTGGAAGGCCCACGATGCTGGTGATCGTTTGTTACGACGTCAACACCGAGACCCGAGCTGGCCGACGGCGCTTGCGGCGCGTGGCCAAGACCTGCGAGAGTGTCGGGCAGCGGGTTCAGAAGTCGGTATTCGAGTGCCAACTGGACTTGTCCGGCCTGGAAGAACTGGAGCGCCGACTGCTGCGCGAGGTGGAGCTTACGCAAGACTGCCTGCGCCTTTACCGCATGGCTGACACCAAGGGCTGCGAAGTGCGGGAACACGGTGTCTTCAAGGCCACCGACTTCGACGAACCGCTGGTTCTATGATTCGCCGGTGCGCGAACCCCAAGTGTTTTCTTTTCCAGCCGTTGGTGTTCGCGCGTTCCGTAAGTGCTTGATTTGGAGGCTTTGTTGGCAACGCTCGAACAGATCGGGGGTTGTGACGCCGCTTTGTCAACGGAGTTCGCGGGCAGCGACACTTTTTCGCAGCGGTGCCAACAACTTGCATGCGCGGAGTCGCGCGCCGCATCAGCGGCGCGCGTGGGTTGAAACCACCAGTCGCTCCATGCATCGCGGCCGGTCTTGAGTCGCGCGCCGCATCTGCGGCGCGCGTGGGTTGAAACAGCATCACCGTCCGCCAAGCCATCTACGCTGACCTTGAAGAGCTGACTGAACTGTTTGATCAGTACCGCGTTTTTCAGGGCCAACAGAGTGACGTGTCGGCTGCCCGTTCTTTTCTGCGGGCACGCTTCGATCACGGTGAGTCGGTCATCTTCATTGCGCATCAGGGCTCTGCGCCGCAGGGGTTCGCGCAGCTCTACCCCAGCTACTCGTCCACTTCACTGGCACGGGTGTTTGTGCTGAACGATCTGTTCGTGCACAGCAATGGTCGGCGCAAAGGCGTGGCGTCAAAGCTGCTGGCTGCGTTGGAAGGTTACGCTCGGTCGCACGGCGCGGCGCGGGTGACTTTGAATGTCGCAAGGGACAACGGGCCGGGCCAGGAACTCTACGCGGCGCAGGGCTGGAGCAAAGACGCGCAGTTTTTCATGTACCACCGCTACCCGGACACCTGCTGAATCACCGCGTTGGGTTGCAACCGGGCCTAACTTTCATGATGCGCGGCAACGCCCCGGATCACGAAAGACTTCCCCATTGACTTTCATGATGCGGGGCAACGCCCCGGATCACGAAAGACTTCCACACTCACCCCAGCGCAACCTTAAAGCTGCGAACGAAGCACCACTGCCATTCGCTCAAGCAGCCTTTCCGACCACGGCCGCGCCAACCACTGGGCGTGGGTGATCAGTCGGCCCCGGGCCCAATCGGCTTCGAACACCTGGTGCTGCCGGGCACCGAATTCAGCATTCAGCACGTTCAGATTGGCTTCGTCGTTCAGCCTGAAAGAGCGGTTGTCGAAGTTGGTGGAGCCCACCGACGTGAACAAGCCGTCCACCACCAGACTCTTGACGTGGAACATCGTGGGCTGGTATTCGGCAATCTGCACACCCGCTTGCAGCAGCGGCCCCCAGCTGGCGCGCGAGGCTTTGCGCACGGTTTCTGAATCGATCAAGCCGCTGGGGGTGAGCACACGCACCTTGACGCCACGGCGCGCGGCTTCGGTCAAGACGCGGATCGTCAATTCGTCGGGCACAAAATAAGCATTCGCCAGGTCGATGCGGCGGCGCGCTGCGGTGATGGCCAGCATGTACATCAGCTGCATGCTTTCACTGCCGCCGCTGGGTGAACTGCCGAACATCTGCGCTGCGTAAGGGCCGGCCGGCTTCAGCGCCGGGAAATAGGCCTCGCCATGCAGCACTTTGCCGGTGACGCGCATCCAGTTGTCCAGAAACACCGACTGCATCTGCGCCACCACCGGCCCGGCCACGCGGAAGTGCGTGTCGCGCCATTCGCCCGGGTGGCGCGCCGCGCCGCGCCAATGGTCAGCGATGCCGACGCCGCCCGTGAAGGCGAGTTGGCCGTCTAACACCAGAAGTTTGCGGTGGGTGCGGTTGTTCAGCTAGCCCCAGTTTGACCAGTGGGGTTCGTGAAAGCGCTGCACCTCAATGCCGGCTGCTTTCATCTCTTCGATAAGCGCAGTGTCCATCTTCAGGCTGCCCACCCAGTCCAGCAGCACATGCACTTTGACGCCTGCTTTGGCACGTTCGGCGAGCGCATCAACAAACTCGCGCCCGATGCTGCCCGACCAGTAGATGTAGGTCTCGAAGGTGATGGTGCGCTGTGCTGCGCGAATGGCTTGCAACATGGCCGGAAAGATCTGCTCGCCATTGAGCAGCGTTTCAACCGCATTGCCTTCAACGATGGCGGGCCCCAGCAATGCGCTGAGCGAACGCCGGAACTCCGCGTCATCGGTATCAAACAGGCGGGGCAGCGTTTGTTCGATCTTCTTTTCGCTGCCGGCCAGGTTCAGAACCAGCAAGGTGGCCAGCAGCGTCAGCGCAGCAGCGCCCACTGCCACCCAAAGGTGCGATGCGGAGAATGAAAAGTGCTTCATGTTTTCGCTTGACGAGACATTTTTGCCATCTTTGCGGTGACGCCCGCCGGTGGCCTCAGCAGCAGGGCGGCCCAACCCACCGGGCCGGGCCGTCGTGCCCCCGCCTGCGGCTCAACCGGGCCCGCGCGCTGCTTCCAGGGCCAGCGTGCGCAGATCGTTGACCAACGCGGTGGGGTCGAGGGTGGCCACACTGTAGATCTCGCGCACCCACAGCCGGCTGTCGATCAGGAACAGCTTCAGCAAGTGGTTGAGTGTGCGGGTGGGCTGGCCGCGGGCGTCGGTCTCAACGCTCACGTCCTGGCCTAGCCCGTTCAGCAGCGGCAGCAGACGCGGCACGGAGGCTGTGGTCAGGAAGCGCCACAACAGGCGCCGCTCATCGACCTGGCCGCGACCGTAAACGGCCATCTGCTCAGGGGTGTCGTTGCTGGGGTCGAAACTCAGGCTGACCAGTTGCGAGCGGGCCGCCAGGCCGGCATCGGCCAGCAAGGCGTCGCGTGTCTGTTGCATCGCGCGGTACGCCAGCGGGCAACCCACCGGGTCGCGGCAATAGGTGTACATAAAGCTCAGCACCGTCAGGCGCCCGTGCAGCAGCGTGTGCAGGCGCTGGGCACGGCCGTGGCTGCCCAGCACTTCGCCGTCGGGGCAGCGCTGGATGCGCGCCAGCGTGTAGCTGCCCGCCGGCGGCAGGCGCGAGCGGTCCACACGCGGGCCGCCGGGTGCCGGCGCGTTGTCGCCCGCTGCCATGACGCTGCCCGTGCACGCGGCAGCGGCAGCGGCAGCGGCAGCGGCAACCAGGGCCAGCGGCAGACGCACGCGCCACCGCAACGCCTGCGGCGCCAGCACGTTGGGCGCAGGCGCGGTCACGGCTGTTGCGATGGGCTGTGGCCAGGCCGGGCCAGCGCCAGCTTCATGGCCGCCGCCTCGGCCAACGATTTGCCGCTGGGCTTGGCGCTGAACTTCATGTGATGCGCGCGGCCCAGGCCCAGCTTGGCAAAGTCCACTTCGAAGGCCGGCTTCAGTTCTTTGCCGTCCCACTGAAACGCGCGCACGAACTGTTCGTTGTCGGCGCCGCCCTTGTCCCACTTTTCCAGCAGGCTGGAGGTCACATACACCCGCTTGCCGTCCCAGCTTTGCGAAATCATGTTGACCTGTTTGCCGGTTTGTTTGGCGTAGGTCTCTTTCGGGGCCTCGGGGTTGCTGAGGTCGAAGTAACGGGTCATGCCGTCCATGAAAGTGTTGACCCACAGGCCTTTGCCGTCGGCCGTGATGCTGATGTCCACCGGCAGCGGAATCTTTGCCGGGTCGCCGATGGTGGCCACTTCCTTGGCCTGCCACGCTCCGCCGGTGCCGGGTGCGCCGGGTGCGCCGGGTTTGATGAGCCACAGTTTGGACGTTAGCGCCGTGGCAGTGATGGCCCAGTTGTCGCCCGGGTTGAGCGACCAGCGAATTTCAAGCGGCGCGCCCGGCACGCTGAACACCTGCTGCGGTTGCATGGCCTTCAAGTCCCACAGCACCATGGTGTTGCCAAAGTTTTTCATCGCCTCGCCGTCTTTGATCAGCTCACCCAACGGGCGCATGTAATTTGCGTGGCCGGTGAAGCTGGACGTCAACATGGCGTTGCGGCCGGGGTTGATGGCAATGTCGTAGCCATAACCGTCGCCTTTGACGCCGCCTATCTCGGTGGTGGGCAGGTCGTGTCTGGCAATCAATTTGCCGGCGTTGTTGAATGTGGCCAGGCCGGTAACACCGCCTTTGTCCTTGCTGTTGGACAAACCCGCCACCAGCATGCGCCCGGGCATGGCGTAAAAAGTGTGTGGGCCGACGTAACCGGTTTGCTGCGCAAAGTGGGCCAGCGTTTTCACAAGCCGCGGCCGTGCCGGGTTGCGGCCGACATCAAAGATATGGATGCGGCTGTCGTCCAGGCCACCGGCCCACAGGTAGCGCCGGTCATCGGTGAAGCCCATGTGGTGGGC
>JAYUPP010000284.1:0-8654 GCA_043760045.1 Betaproteobacteria bacterium | reverse complement strand
TGCGCGTCAGTGCACCGGCTGTGGCCGTGACGGTGATGATGCGATTGGTGCTGTTGCCGCCCGTCCCGATGGACGCTGTCAACACACCCGAAGCATTGGTCGCCGTGCCGGCAGGTGCCACTGTGGCGCCCTGGTTCACGCTGACAGCCACCACAACACCGGGCAGCACATTGCGTTTGGCGTCCAGCGCGGTGACGTTGGCCGTCACGGTTTGGGTGCCATTGTTGGCCAGCGTGCTGGCTGACAGATTCAACAGCAGGTCTGAAGGCGCGGTGCCTCCGACAGCCCCGCCGGCATCCTGCACCGTCAGCACGGCAGTCTTGGTTACGGCACCTGAAGTGGCCGTAACAGTGATGGTGCGCGGCGTACGGTCTGCGCCAATGCCGATGGTGGAATCCAGCCGGCCAGCTGTGTCGGTCACAGCGCCCTTGGGCGTGGCCACGGCATTGCTGTTGACGCTGATGACCACCGGCACGCCAGCAACGGTGTTGCGGTTGCCGTCGATGGCGGTGGCTGTGGCCACCACCGTTTCGCTACCGGTGTTGGAGACTGAATTGGCGCCCAGCACCAGCACGAGGTCGGCCGCAGTGGGCGTAACCACGGTGGTGCCGGTGCCGGTGCCCGTGCCACTCCCAAACGTAGAAGTCCCCGAAGCGCCCCCGCCCCCGCCACAACCCGCCAGCGCCAGCGCCAGTGCCAAAGCCGCAGCAGGCGCAGCCCACGCACCCTTCAACTGCTTCACCAAAAGAAATTTCATCGTCGGTTCCCCTGTTCGGTTCTGCGGCCTCGTGGCATCTGGGCTCTGCTGTCTGGGCTGACGGCCGGAATGCACGGGCGTGGGCCCTGCTGGGGCCCGTGGTGTTGGTTTGTTAGCGCGTCGCTGACCGGTCGGTCACGATCTTCGGCGTGATGAAAACCAGCAGCTCGGTTTTGCGCGTCGTCTTCACGCGGTTCTGGAAGAGCAAACCCAGGAACGGGATGTCGCCCAGAAACGGCACCTTGTTGATGTCGCTCTGCTCGTCTTGCGTGAAGATGCCGCCGATGACCACCGTGCCGCCGTTTTCCACCAGTACTTGCGTTTTCACTTGCTTGGTGTTGATGGCCGGGCCGGCACTGGTCAGCGCACCACGGCTGTCTTTGTTGACCTCCAGGTCCAGGATGACGTTACCTTCTGGCGTTATTTGTGGTGTTACTTCCAGCCGCAAACTGGCTTTCTTGAACGACACCGATGTGGCGCCGCTGGAAGTGGCTTGCTGGTAAGGAATTTCTTCGCCCTGTTCGATGCGCGCCTTGGTCTGGTCGGCGGTGATGACGCGCGGGCTGGCCACCACGTTGCCGCGGCCTTCGGCTTCCAGCGCAGAAATTTCCAGGTTCAAGAAGCGGTTGGCAGTGGCGCCGAACAGCGACAGCGCAAACGACGCGGCCGAAGAATTAGAGAAAGACCCCACATTGGCAGGCAGGTTCACAAACTGATTGTTAAATGCGCCAGCTGTGTCTATCGCAAGTGTTCCGTTCGGCTGGCCGGTCTGCGCAGAGATGGCGTTGTAGTTGCCACCGGGCACGATGTAGTTGTTGCCGCCCACGTTGTAGCCCGGCACGCCACCGCGCAAACCGCGCAGGTCGGTGGAGCCCAGTTTCACGCCCAGTGAACGCCCGAAGCTGTCGTCGGCCTCAACAATGCGGGCTTCAATCAGCACCTGGCGCACGGGGATGTCGATCTTCGCAATCAGGGCCTGAATTTCTTCCAGTTTGCTGGGCACGTCGGTGACAAACAGCTGGTTGGTGCGGCTCTCAAAAATGACGCTGCCGCGCGCTGACAGCATGCGTGTGGCTTGCGCGGTGGTGGCGCCGCCGGTGCTGCCTTGTGACTGGCCCGTGAGGCCTTTGGCCACCTCTTCAGCCTTGGTGTAGTTCATCTGGAAAGCCTGCGTGCGCGTGGGCTCCAGGTCGGCGATTTTTTTCTTCGCTTCCAGTTCCACCTGCTCTTTGGCGGCCAGTTCTTCTTTCGGCGCAATCCACAGCACGTTGCCGTTTTTGCGCACGCCGAGCGCCTTGCTCTGCAAGATGATGTCCAGCGCCTGGTCCCAGGGCACGTCTTTCAGGCGCAGCGTGACGTTGCCGGTGACGGTGTCGCTGGTGACGACGTTGAAGTTGGTGAAGTCGGCTATCACTTGCAACAGTGCGCGCACTTCAATGTTCTGGAAGTTGAGGCTGAGCTTTTCGCCCTGGAAGCCCTGGCCCTGCGTCAGCTTGTTGGTGTCCACCTTCATCGGCCGCACTTCCAGCACAAACTGGTTGTCGCTTTGATAAGCGCTGTGTTCCCATGAACCCGTGGGCTCCACCACCATGCGCACACGGTCGCCGTTCTGAAACGTGGTGACGCTTTTGACAGGGGTGCCGAAGTCGGTGACGTCCAGGCGCCTGCGCAGCCGCTCTGGCAGCGTGCTGCGCAGGAATTCAACCACCAGCGTCTGGCCCTGCTGGCGAATGTCCACGCCCACTTGGGTGCTGGGCAGGCTGACCACCACGCGGCCGGTGCTGTCGGCGCCGCGCCTGAAGTCCACGTCACGCAGGGCCAGGGTTTCGGTGTTTTGCGGCGGTGCAAACAACGTGGGTGAAGCAGCGGTGGGTGCAGCCACCGGCGCCGTTGTTGCAGGTGCTGGCGTGGCTGCACCGGTGGGTGCCGCGCCTGTGGTTGCTGTTGGCGCTGCGGGTGCCGCCGGGTTTGCAGCCGGGTTTGCGGCTGGGTTTGCAGCTGGGTTTGCAGCTATCACCAGGTTGCCACTGCCGTTGTCCAGTATCACCAACAAGGCCTTGCCCTGCAACTGCGCGCGATAGCTCGAGGCCGATTTCAGGTTCAGCACCAGACGCGTGCGGTCACCGCCCTGGGCGAGGGCCACCGAGCGCAGGTTGCCCTGGTTGATTTCTATGGTGTTGCGGCCGGTGGCGTTGTTCACGCCGGGCAGGTCGATGGCTATGCGCGGTGGCGCCTGCACCGAAAACCCGGCGGGCACGGCTGTCAGTGGCTCTGACATTTCGATGCGCACCACCTCGGTGCCACCCTGCTGGCTGCTGGTGATGGACTGCACCGTGTTCTGTGCCCAGGCCGCGGCGGGCAACAGCAGCGTGCCGGCGACAAAGACAGTGGCAACAACAGTGGCAACAGCAGTGGCAACAGCGGCGTTAGCGAAAAAGGCGCGGGCAGCTCGCCAGTGCAACATGGTCGGGGTCTCCTGAAGGGTTCTCATCGCGCTCGCTCCTGGAGCTGCAGCGTCACGGGGCGCTCGGTCCATTCGCCTGCTGCGTCCTGCACGATTTCGCGCAGGCTGATGTCGGTTTCGGAAATGCGCAACACGCGGCCGTAGTTCTGGCCCAGGTAGTCACCCGTTTTCACCTGATACAGCAGGTTGTCCACACGCAGCAGCGCAAAAGTGCGCCCCAGTTTGTTGACACTGCCGACCATGTTCATGTTGTCCAAGGGGAAGGCCTCCAGCGGCTCTTTGCGCCGTTTGAGTTCAGCCGACAACATGGAATTCGGTTGTTGCGACTCTTGCTTGAGCGCCACGCTCAGCTTTTGCGTGCTGAATGGGTCTATGGCTTGCGCGCCGGTGTAGGGCTGGGGGTTGAATTTTTTCGGCGGCTGCAAGGGCGCTACGCTGGGTTTGATCTCGCGGCGCTTCTGGTCCATCCAGTCGCGAAGTTCGGTTTGGTCGGCGCTGCAGCCGGCCAAAGTCAAACCCAGCACAACGAGGCCGAGTGTGCTGCGCACGCTGGTCATGAGGCGGTGAATGCGCTTCATTTTTTGGCCCCTGCCCCGGCCTTGGCTTGAGCCACGGCGCGCTGCTCGGCAATTTCGGCCTGGTCCAGATAGCGGTAGGTGCGTGCGGTGGCTTCCATGGTCAGCGCACCAGCCAGGTCTTTCGACGCGTCTTTGGACCCGTCTTTGCTGACGGTGGGCGCGATACCCAGGTTTTGCAGCGTCACGATGCGCGACAGGTTGGCCACATCGGCAGCAAAAGCGCCCACGTCGTGGTAACGGCCACTGACCTTGATGGCGATGGGCAACTCAGCGTAGTAGTCCTTGACCTCGATCTGGCCCGGCCGGAACAGTTCGAACTGCAAGCCGCGCCCCAAGCCGGCCTGGTTGATGTCTGACAGCAGCGCGTCAATTTCCGACTTGCCCGGCAGTTGTTTTTCAAGCTGCGTCACGTATTCCTGCACCTGCAGCTTCTGCTTGCGCAGCTCACCCAGGTTGACCGCCTGTGTCAGTGCCTTTTCGTAGGTAACCTTCAGCCTGGGTTCTTCGGCGCGCACACGTTCCAGTTCGTTGGTGGCGTCAGACACCACCAGGAACCAGCCCAGCGCCACCGCAGCCAGCGCTGCAGCCAGCCACGACACCACCTTGGGCAGCAGCGGCCATTGGCCGGGTTCACGCGGGTTGAGGTTGCGAAACTGCGAAGCCGCCTGGTCCACCAGGCCGCTGATTTCAAAGTTGAGGGTGGAAGTTTTGGCCATGCTGGTTCGCCCTCAGGAGACTTTGCTCGCCGGCGCCGGCGCCGCCGCTGCGGCGGGCTTGGCGGCAGCAGGAACAGTCGCACTTCCAGGGGCCGTTCCAGGGGCTGATGCCGCGCCCGCAGGGGTGGGCGACTGCGGCCGCTTGAGTGAGACGCGCATCAAGAAATCAAACACCCGGCGCGGTTCCTTGTTGGGCCCGAGGGTGGTGCCGGACTTGATCTCAATCAGCTCGGGCTTTTCCAGCCAGGTCGAGTTGTACGAGGTGTTGCGCAGCAATTCGGAAACACGTTCGTTGGTCTGTGCCTGGCCCGAGATACTGACCAGGTTGCCTGCCTGTTTGATGGACTGCAGGTAAACACCTTCGGGCGTTTGCCGCACCAGTTCGTCTAGCAGGTGCACGGGCACGTTGCGGTCAGTCTGCAAATCTTCAACGGCTTTTTTGCGTGCGTTCAGGGCTTCGATTTCAGTGCGCAGGTTGGCGATGTCGCGAATTTGCGCGTCGAGCTTGGCGGTTTCTTCCTTCAAGTAGCCGTTGCGTGCTTCTTGTGCGGCCGTCAGCTGCGACAGCACGGTGTACCAGACACCGGCAATGGCCACGCCTGCAATGAATGCGGCAATCAAGCCACCGAAAAATGCCCGCTTGCGCTGCTGGCGCCTCTCTTCGCGGTGAGGCAGCAGGTTGATCAGGATCACTGCAGGAACCTCCGCATCGCCAGGCCACACGCCGTCAGGTAAGAAGGCGCTTCCCGACGCACGCGGTTTTCACGCACCGCAGAACCGAGCTGCATGTTCTCGAACGGGTTGACCACGTTGGAGGCAAAGCCGGTGAGGTCGGTGACGCGGTCTTTCAAACCCGGCAGCGTGGCGGTGCCGCCGGCCAACATCACGTAATGCACCTTGTGGTGCGGCGTGCTGGTGAAAAAATACTGCAGCGCACGACCGATTTCCTGCGACAGGCTGTCCACAAATGGCGACAGGATGGCGCTTTCGTAGTCTTCAGGCAAGTCGCCCGTTAGCTTTTTGGCCTCGGCTTCTTCGAAAGAGAAACCGTATTGGCGCGAGATCAACTGGGTCAGCTGTGAACCGCCAAAGGCCTGGTCGCGGTCGTACAGCATTTCGTCGTCGCGCAGCACTTTCAGGCTCGTGGTGTCGGCGCCGATTTCGAACAACGCCACCAGCGCGTCGCGCCCGCCGTTGGGCAGCGCGGCCACCACACGGCTCATCGCCAGGCGTGACGCGTGGGACTCGATGTCCAGCACGGCAGGCTTCAGGCCCGCCGCTTCGGCCAGGCCCTGGCGGTCGGTGACGCGGTCTTTGCGCGATGCCGCGATCAGCACTTCCACGTCGCCGGCTGACGTGGGGCTGTTGCCGATGACGCAGAAGTCCAGGCTCACCTCGTCCAGCGAAAACGGGATGTACTGGTTGGCCTCTGACTCGACCTGCAGCTCCATCTCTTCTTCACGCAGGCCCGCCGGCAGCATGATTTTTTTGGTGATGACGGCCGACTGCGGCATGGCCATCACCACCAGTTTGGTCTTCGTGCCGCTTTTGCCAAGAACCCGTTTGACGGCGGCAGCCACCTCTTCAAACTTTTCAATTTGGCCGTCGGTGATCCAGCCCTTTTCGAAGGGCTCGGAGGCGAAGCGCTCGAGCACATATTCGCCACCCACCGTCTGGCCCAGTTCCACCAGCTTGACGCTGGACGAGCTGATGTCCAGCCCGATCATCGGCGGATGCTTTCGTCCAAACAAACCATCCAGCAAACCCAAGGCCTTGCTCCCCAGCCGCGCGGATCAACGCCGAAAATGGACTCGGCACTCAACCCAAGCTTGTTAATAAGTTACTTCAATGCTAGCAGTAAAGCCCTTGAGCAACAAAGAAAAAGGGGTCGCTGCGGGGCCCAACAGTGTGTCTTCGGCAGAGGCAGGATGAACCTTAGCGCTGCCCCACACAGCCAACGTCAGGCGAACCCATGCTGGGGTCTGGGAGGCTGTGGACAATGTCACAACCGCACCCAGCAGGCCGTGCAGGAATGCCTGCAAATGTTGATTTGCCGGTGGGTGTTGTGTGATCCCTATAATTTTTAATGCTTGGACCTCACGACTGGCGGCCAGATGCGCTTTGCTGCCTTGATTTTGTTGCTGCCCCTAACCTTCATGATGCAGGGCAGCGCCCGGACCATGGAAGACTGGCGCAACTTCTGCTTGATCCCCTGCCGTGACCCCAGCTGCTGCATCGGCTGACGCTGCACGAAATCCGTCGTCCCGCTGGTCGGCTCTGCCCCCTTGGCTGCGCCTGCTGTGCGCGCTGGTGCTGGCTGTGCTGGGTCTGACGCTGGCGGCTTTGCTGTCGGGCTTGATGTTGATCGGCGTGGCCTTGGCGGTCGCCTACCCCAACCTGCCGCAGATCAGCAGCCTGACCGACTACCGACCTAAACTGCCGATGCGTGTGTATTCGGCCGATGGTGTGCAACTGGCTGAATTTGGCGAAGAGCGGCGTAATTTCATGCCGATCGCGCAGATGCCGCAGGTGATGAAAGACGCCGTGCTGGCGGCGGAAGATTCGCGCTTTTATCAACATGGCGGTGTGGACTACAAAGGCGTGTTGCGCGCCGCGCTGGAAAACCTGCGTGACGCGCGCAGCCAGGGTGCGTCCACCATCACGATGCAGGTGGCGCGCAACTTCTATCTGCCCACCGAGAAGACCTTCACGCGCAAGATCTATGAAATGCTGCTGGCGTTGAAGATCGAAAGCAGGCTCAGCAAGGACCAGATCCTTGAGCTGTACATGAACCAGATATTCCTGGGCCAGCGGGCCAGTGGTTTTGCTGCCGCGTCGGAAATTTACTTTGGCAAGAAGCTGACCGACGTGACGGTGGCTGAAGCGGCCATGTTGGCCGGCCTGCCCAAGGCGCCGTCGGCTTACAACCCGATCGCCAACCCCCGGCGCGCCACGGTGCGGCAGCGCTACATCATTGAGCGCATGTTCACGAACGGCTTCATCACCGAACAGCAACATGACGAAGCGCTGGCCCAGGTGCTGCGTTATCACCAGCAGGCCGACGCGGCGGTGCACGCTGAATACCTGACCGAAACAGCGCGCCAGCTGGTGGTGGCGCAATATGGCGACGAGGCCTACACCCGCGGCTTGAACGTTTACCTCACGGTGCAAGCGGCCGACCAGCTGGTGGCCTACAAGGCGCTGCGCCGTGGCCTGATGGACTATGAACTGCGGCAGGTTTACCGTGGCCCCGAGGCCTATGTGGACCTGCCGGCAGACGCCAAACTGGTGGACGCACGCGTGGCCGAGGCGCTGTCAGAACACCCGGCCAGTGACGACTTGTTGGCTGCCGTGGTGCTGGAAGCGGGGCCGCGCAAGGTGGTGGCCATGCTGCAGTCGGGTGATGTGCTCACCGTCACCGGCGCTGGCTTGCGGCCGGTGCAGTCGGGCCTGTCTGGCAAGGCGGGGCCGAAGGTGCAGATCCGGCGCGGTGCGGTGGTGCGGGTGCTGCGTGACGTCAAAAATGACGTGAAAGCTGACGTCAAGAGTGAGAGCAAGGTCGACGTCAGGGCAGAGGTTAAAAACGAGTGGTCATTGACGCAGATTCCCGAGGTGGAAGGCGCGCTGGTCAGCATGGACCCCAAGAGCGGCGCTATCCGCGCCATGGTGGGGGGGTTTGACTACAACCGCAACAAGTTCAACCGCGTCACGCAGGCCTGGCGGCAGCCGGGTTCGGCCTTCAAGCCGTTCATTTATTCGGCAGCGCTCGAGAAGGGTTTCACGCCCAGCACCGTGGTCAACGACGCACCTTTGTTTTTTGACGCCAGCGCCACCGGCAGCCAGCCCTGGGAGCCGAAGAATTACGACGGCACTTTTGAGGGGCCGATGCCACTGAGAACGGCACTGGCGAAATCAAAAAACATGGTGTCGATCCGCGTGCTGCAAGCCACCGAGCCGGCTTTTGCGCAGCGCTGGATTGCGCACTTCGGTTTTGATGCCAGCAAGCACCCGCCTTACCTGACGATGGCGCTGGGTGCGGGCTCGGTGACGCCGATGCAGATGGTGGCCGGCTACAGCGTGTTTGCCAACGGCGGCTACCAGGTGCAGCCGACCTTGATACAGCGCGTCACCGACAACAA
>JAYUPP010000283.1:0-3336 GCA_043760045.1 Betaproteobacteria bacterium | reverse complement strand
TCACCGGCCGCACCGTGACGCTGGGCGCGCAAGACTGCCGCTTTGGCTATCGCGACAGCGTGTTCAAGCAACAGGGTTTTGGTGGCCTGGCCGGCAAGTCGGTCATCACGCGGGTGCGGTTTCGCCTGCCCAAGCCTTGGCAGCCGGTGCTGGGGTATCTGGACCTGGAACGCAAGATGGCCGAGACCGGCAACCACGCGCCCAGCGCACAAACCATCTTCAACTGGATCTGCACCATACGCGCGGCCAAGCTGCCCGACCCGGCCGTCATCGGCAACGCCGGCAGCTTCTTCAAGAACCCGGTGGTCACTGAAGAACAGTGCCGCGACATCATCGGCCGCGACCCGGAAATAGTGCACTACCCGCTGGCCGACGGCAGCGTGAAACTGGCCGCCGGCTGGCTCATAGACGCCTGCGGCTGGAAGGGCAAAAGTGTGGGCCGCGCGGGTGTGTATGAAAAGCAGGCGCTGGTGTTGGTGAACCGGGGCGGCGCCAGCGGCGCCGAGGTGGTGACGCTGGCGCGTGCGATTCAGGAAAGTGTTTACGGCCGCTTCGGCATCCGGCTGGAGCCCGAGCCCATCATTGTTTGACGGGCCAGCTTTCCTTCGGTTTTGCTCCTTCTCTCTTGAAGGGAGCGGGAGCAAAACTGAGAACCGCAGGGTCTGATGGAGACCGGCTCAGCCGCTGTGCAGCATGTCGCCCAGGTCCAGCCCGGTCAGGCTTTTGGCCTGGCGCGCCAGCCAGTACAGCATGGCCATCATCATCAGCATCGAAGGGATGGCGATGATGGGGTAGCTCAGCAGCGTCAGCCGGCCCAGTTCTTCGTTGAAAGCTTCGGTGCCGGCCGCGCTGGTGACGACCGCACGGGTGAGGAAAAAGTTGGCCACGGCCGAGAAGAAAAAGGTGCCGGCCAGCATGAACGTGCCTTGGCGCAGGCGTGCTTCGAACTGCGCTGCAGTGCCTTTGAGGGCCAGCGCCTTTTGCACACGGTCCACGTTAAAGAGCGACGCGTTGAAAACCATCAGGTGAATCAGCGGCTTGCGCGTCCAGGCTGAACCCATGATGACCAGGCCGATCAAGGTCGGCACCGCAGCTTCTTTCACGGCCAGCCAGCCGGCGTCGAGTTTCATCAAACCGATGCCGCCCGTGAGCAGCGTGCTGACCACCCCCAATGCAGCCAGCCAGTTGAACTTGTGCCGCCGCCAGGCGTCCCAGATGCCCCAGGCCAGCGGAAAAAACAGCGCCAGCAGCAGCGCCTTCAGCGGGCCCAGGCTGGCCGGGCCGCTGAGCTTCATCAGCACCAGCGCGGGCACCAGGATGGTGACGCCGATTTCGAGCAAGGCGTTCGGTTTGGAGGGTTCGGGTTTCATTGCAAGCAGCCGGCAAAGCCCGCTAGGCTAACAGCGACCGCGGCCACCGCTGCGACTGCAGTTCACGAACTGGTGCACGAGCGGCCAGCGTTTCAAACCCTTTCAATAACGAGCGCGATGCCCTGGCCCACGCCGATGCACATGGTGCACAGCGCATAACGCCCGCCGCCGTGGTGCAACTGGTTGACGGCCGTGGTCACGAGCCGCGCGCCGCTGGCGCCCAACGGGTGACCGAGTGCGATGGCGCCGCCCCAGGCGTTGACGCGCGGGTCGTCGTCAGCCAGGCCCAGGTCGCGCAGCACCGCCAGGCCCTGTGCGGCAAAGGCTTCGTTCAGCTCGATCACGTCCATCTGCGCCAGCGTCAGGCCGGCCAGATCCAGCACCTTGCGGGTGGCCGGGGCGGGGCCAAAACCCATGATGCGCGGCGCCAGGCCGACGGTGGCCATGGCCACCACGCGGGCGCGCGGTGTCAGGCCGTGGCGTGTGACTGCTGCTTCGCTGGCCAGCAGCAGGGCACAGGCGCCGTCGTTCACGCCGCTGGCGTTGCCGGCCGTCACGCTGCCGTCGGGGCGCACCACCCCTTTCAGTTTGGCCAATGACTCCAGGCTGGTTTCACGCGGGTGCTCGTCCACGCTGACGATGACCGCGTCGCCCTTTTTCTGCGCGATGCTGACGGGGGTGATCTCGCGCGCCAGATGGCCTTCGCGCTGCGCCTTCACGGCATTCAGCTGGCTGCGCAGCGCCATGCGGTCTTGTGCCTCGCGTTCGATCTTGAACTGCGTGGCCACGTTTTCGGCCGTCTCGGGCATGCTGTCCACGCCATAAAGTTCCTTCATGCGCCGGTTGACAAAGCGCCAGCCGATGGTGGTGTCGTAAACCGCAGCGGCGCGGCTGAAAGCGGTTTCGGCCTTGGACATCACAAAAGGCGCGCGGCTCATGCTTTCCACGCCGCCGGCGATCATCAGCTGCGCTTCTCCGGCCTTGATGGCGCGGGCGGCGCTGCCCACCGCGTCCAGGCCGCTGCCGCACAAGCGGTTCAGGGTGGCACCGGACACTTCCTGCGGCAGGCCGGCCAGCAACGCAGCCATGCGCGCCACGTTGCGGTTGTCTTCACCGGCCTGGTTGGCGCAGCCGTACAACACGTCGGTTATTTCTTCCCATTTCACGCCCGGGTTGCGTGCCATCAGTGCTTTGATGGGCAGCGCGGCCAGGTCGTCGGTGCGCACCGACGACAGCGCGCCGCCGTAACGGCCGATGGGGGTGCGTATGGCGTCGCAGATGAAAGCTTGCGGTGTGGTCATGAGGTGCGTCCTGATTGAAATGTTCAGTGTGGTTGCCGCAGCAGCCAGGGGCTGACGCGGTAACGCTCGCCGCGGTATTCGGCGTCCAGCGCCTGCAGCAGCGCCACCACGCCCGGCACGCCCCAGCCGGCGAGCCATTCAAAAGGCCCGGCGGGGTAGTTCAGGCCCAGCTTCATGGCAGCGTCGGCGGCGGCTTCATTGCACACACCTTGTTGAACCGCATCAGCGGCTTCGTTGATCAACATGGCCACGGTGCGGGCCACCACCAGGCCGGGTGCGTCGGCCACCTGCAGCGGGCTGAAGCCCAGTGCGGCCAGCCAGGCTGCGGCCTGGGCCGGCCAAGCTGCTGACGCACCCGGCGCCACAGCAAAGGCCAGCGCGGTGCCGGGGGCCGGCGGCCGCTGCAGGGGGTGGTCGAACACAGCCATGTCTTGCACGCCCATGGCAGCGGCGCACACACCAGCGCGGCGGCCATCGGTCAGCACGAGGCGGGCGCCGTCTATGCCCAGGCCCACCCAGCTGCTGCTGGGGTCACGCGCCGGGCCCCAGCCTTGCGGTGCCAATGCGGCGGTGGCCACATGTTCCAGAAAATCGGCCATCGGGCCGTCGCCGTGCACCATCACTTCACGGGCAGTATTGGGTGCCCCATGCACCGCCACCGGCAG
>JAYUPP010000282.1:0-8691 GCA_043760045.1 Betaproteobacteria bacterium | reverse complement strand
ACGGCGGCCCGCTGCCGAAACCCGCTACAGACCCGCTGGCTGTCAGCGCGGGTGAGAACACATTCGGCAACACAGACAGCGGCGCCGACAGCCGCCCGGCAGCTAACGAGCCCGGCCGCGCGCAGCCGCTGCTGGGCTCGCCCCACTACCTGGCACCCGAACAACTGCAGCACGGTGTGGCCGACGCCCGCACCGACGTGCGCGCGCTGGGTGTGGTGCTCTACGAAATGCTCACCGGGCGCAAAGCTTTCAACGGCGATTCGGTGGAACAGGTGGTCAACGCCGTGCTCTTCAACCATCCGGCCGCCGCCCACGACATACGCGCCGGCGTGCCACGCGGTTTGTCGGCCATCGCAGCGCGGGCCATGGCGCGTGCCCCCGAGCGCCGCCACGCCAGCGCCGAAGCGGTGGCGCGTGATCTGCGCGACTGGTGTGATCGGCACCCCGCGCCGGCCCCAAGCGCCGCCGCCGGGGCCGTGCGCGGCCGCGTGCGCGCCGCCTCCAAACATCAAACCCAACACGCGACCGGCTGGGCACTGGCGGGCCTGATGTTGTGCGCAGTGACGGTGGGATGGTTGTGGTGGCTGACGGCCAGCAAGCCGCTGCGCAGCCCGATGCGAAACCCGCAGCCGCCGCAGGCCGCTGCGCCGGCTGGCGTTGCACCGGTGGCCATGGCGTCGGCTCCGCCTGCACCGCAGTGGGTGGCCGCTGCTGGCAACCGGTCCGCTGCGCACACAGGCACAAGTAGCAGCTCCCCGCTGGCCCCAAAGAGCAGCAAGCGCAGCCTCGAGAGCAACCGGGAAAACAGCGGCCAGAACATCAGCAAAAAGCTTGCAATTGCGGGCCACACCAGCGCGCCAAAAAACAAACGCAAAACGCTGCCTGAAGCGGCCACCGACTCAGGGGCGGTGCTGCTGTCCATCAGCCCCTGGGGCCAGGTTGAGGTGAACGGGCAACCCGCCGGCACCACGCCGCCGTTGTCGCGGCTGTCATTGCCTGCCGGGCGCCACACCATCACGGTACGCAACGAAGACTTCCCCGTCTACACCACGTCGGTGGTGGTGCAGGCCGACAAGCCTGCTCACGTGCGCCACCGCTTTGTGCAGTAGTTGAAGGCTGCAGCCAGCGGCCACGCGCCTGTGGCAGCGCACCTGCTGTGCAGGCACGGCCGGCATAATGCCCACAGATGCTTGCACCTCTGTCCCGAGACACCGCCACTGGCCCGGCCCAGGCACCCGACTTCGAATGCATGCTGCGTGTGTACTGGGAAGACACCGACGCCGGCGGTGTGGTGTTCTACGCCAACTACTTGAAGTTTTTTGAGCGCGCCCGCACCGAATGGCTGCGCCATCTGGGCGTGCAGCAACAGGCGCTGCGCGACCGCACCGGTGCGCTGTTTGTTGTCACCGACACGCAGCTGAGCTACCACGCACCGGCACGGCTGGACGACCACTTGCGCGTCACCGTGCGCTTGCACAACCGGGGCAGCGCCTCAATGACGATGGCCCAGCAGGCCTGGCGGGGCAGCACGCTGCTGGCGCAGGGCCAGATCCGCATCGGTTGTGTGGATGCGGCCACGTTCAAGCCGCGCCGCATGCCCCTGGAAGTCACTCAGAGCTTGCGCAGTGCGCAGCCAGCTTCATGATGCGCCGGGGCCTTTCAGGTGCTCTTCGCGCAGCCCACAGCACGGGATATCACGGGTGAACCAAGACCTTTCGATCACAGCCCTGGTGCTGCAGGCCAGCCTTGTGGTGCAGCTGGTGATGGCCGGCCTGATGATCACTTCGCTGATCAGCTGGACGGTGATCTTCGGCAAGGTGTTTGGGCTGCGTCGCACCCGCGCCCACAACGAAGATTTCGAACGCGAGTTCTGGTCGGGTCGCAGCCTCACCGAGCTGAACCACGCTGTCAGCCAGAAAGAAAACACCTCGCCGATGGAACGCATTTTTGCCAGCGGCATGCGCGAATTTTTGAAGCTGCGCGAAAAGCGGCTGGATGCCGGCGCGCAGCTTGACGGCGCCCGCCGCGCCATGCGCGCCAGCCTGCAGCGCGAAATGGACGTGGTGGAAAGCAACTTGAGCTTTCTGGGCACGGTGGCTTCGGTCAGCCCTTACGTGGGCCTGTTTGGCACCGTGTGGGGCATCATGCATGCGTTTGTGGGCCTGTCAAACATGCAGCAGGTGACGCTGGCCACCGTGGCGCCGGGCATCGCCGAAGCGCTGGTGGCCACCGCCATCGGCCTGTTTGCCGCCATTCCGGCGGTCATTGCCTACAACCGCTTTGCACGCGACATCGACCGCATCGCCATTCAGCTGGAAACCTTCATCGAAGAGTTCAGCAACATCCTGCAGCGCAACGCAGGCCAGACCGGCAGCACCACCACGGTGGCCGGGGCCGGCGGCCGCTGATGGCGGCGATGCAAAGCCGGGGTGGCGGCAGCGCAGGCCGCAGCCGCCGCCGTTCGATGAACGAGATCAACATGGTGCCGTTCATTGATGTGATGCTGGTGCTGCTGATCATCTTCATGGTCACCGCGCCGCTCATCACCACCAGCGTCGTAGACCTGCCTTCGGTGGGGCGCAGCCAGCAGCGGCCAGCGCGGGTGGTTGAAGTCATCGTCGGCAGTGACGAAAAGCTGCGCTTGCGCCTCGACCAGCAAGAGCCCAAGGCGGTGACGCTGGCTCAGCTGGCCGGCCGCGTGGCGCAGCTTCAAGCCGGCGACGGCAACGTGCCGGTCGTCATCAGCGCCGACAAGAGCGTGCGCTACGAAAACGTGGTGCGCGCGATGGACACGCTGCAGCGCGCCGGCATCCGGCGCGTCGGCCTGTCTGTCAAACAAGGCAGTTAGTCAGGCGCTCTGTGTCACAAGCCCTGGCCGCGCATTTCGCGCATGACGCACTGTTGCCCCGCGCCCCTGGCGGCATGGGCGTGGGTGCGTTGCTGGCGCTGGCAGCGCACGGTGCGCTGCTGTTGGCGCTGACCAGCACCGTACAGTGGCGCACCAGCCCGCCTGAGGTTTTCAGCGCCGAGCTGTGGTCGGCCGTGCCGCAAGCGGCAGCGCCGCTGCCGGCGGCAACGCCGGCGCCTGTGCCGGCGCCAAGGCCGCCACTGCCACCGGCCCCCAAAGTGGAAGCGGCGCCCAAGCCCATGCCGGCACCACCGGCACCACCCCCTGCGCCGCTGCAGCGCGATGCCGACATCGCGACGGAACAAGCGCGCCGGCTGGAGGCGCAGCGCAAGGCGCAGGAAGAAAACAGCGCCAAGGAAGCCAAAACCAAAGCAGCGCTTGAAAAGTCCAAAGCCGAGGTTGAAAAAGCAAAAGTCAAAGCCAAGGCTGACGACGACAAACTGAAAGCCGAGCAGCAAAAAATCGACAAGCAAAAAGCCGAAACAAAACTCAAACGCGACGAAGCTGAACGCAAGGCCGCAGCGGACGCCAAAACGCAGGCCCAAGCCCAAGTGGATGCCAAAGTGGAAGACGACCGCCTGGCCAGGCAGCGTGAAGAAAACCTGCGCCGCATGATCGGCCAGGCCGGCACCGCCGAGCCGGCCAACCCCGGCACCGGCGGCACCGGTGCCGCAGCACAAAATAGCGCACCGTCTGCCAGTTATGTGGGCCGTTTGATCGGCCTGATCAAACCCAATATCGTGTTCACCGGGCAGGTGGACGGCAACCCGTCAGCCGAAGTTGAAGTGCGTGCTGCGGCCGGCGGCAGCATCATTTCCAAGCGGCTCGTCAAAAGCAGCGGCAATAAGGACTGGGACGAAGCGGTGTTGCGCGCGATAGACCGCACCGCCACGCTGCCCAGCGACAACGGCCGCGTGCCACCGGTATTGATTCTGGTGTTCAGGCCAAAAGACTGAGACGGGGCAGCAACGTCGTTTGCAACACCGCTGACCCCGCTGCTCATCACGCCGCCTGTCTTGTATATACTGTGATGACACCAGATCGAGGGCACCCCATGACAACCACCACCACCCGCATCTTCAAAAGCGGCAATTCGCTGGCCGTGCGCATTCCCAAAGACATGCTGCCAGCCGAAATTCCAGAACAAGCACAAATTGAATGGCGCAACGGGGTGTGGACGATTCGGCCGATACATAAACGATCGTTGGCGGGGCTGATGGACCGGTTCAAGGCCTTTTCACCCGACTTCATGGCGGGTGGGCGGGAGTTTCATGAACAAAAAGAGCGAGACTGGTCCGGCATTACCGAATCAAGCCTGCTGGCCGCTGAAGAGTTGCTCAGCCGGCCAAAGAGCACCAAACCGAAGGCTTGAGCGCCGTGCGGTACATGCTCGACACCAGCATCTGCATCTACTTGATGCGTCGCTACCCACCAGAGGTGATGCGTCGCTTTGAAGGTCTCGGGCATGGCGACGTGGTGATGTCAAGCATCACTCTGGCGGAAATGCGTTTTGGTGCGCTGGTATCGCCACAACGTGCGCAAGAAGACCTGGCATTGGAAGGCTTGCTGGAAGATGTTCAAGCGCTGCCCTTCGACAACGCCTGCGCCTCGGCCTACGCGCCGGTTCGCGCGGCTTCACCCGTGCGCCGCCGCGACGTGCTGGACCGCTTGATCGCAGCCCATGCCCTGGCTGCCGAGTGTGTGCTCGTCACCAACAACGAAGCCGACTTCAAACACTACCCCGGCCTGCAGGTTGAAAACTGGGTGAGCGGCAGCGCTGCCTGAGTGCCCTGCGGCGGCCGGCGGCAAGCGTGCCGCCGTTCACAGCATGGCGTCAAGGCAAGCGCGATGACGCCTCAGCTGTGGCCTGCGCCGCTGAAGAAGCTGCACCCGCTGGCCCGGCTTGGTTGTAGCGCGCCACAAAAGCGCGGTCGATGCGGTCTTTCCACCACCACGCCCAGCGGCCCTGGGCGCTGAAGCCACCCCACGACACGATGGCGCTGCGCTGGCCGCAGGAAATGAGGTTCAGCGTGCGCTGCTGGGGCCGGTGGGGCTGCAGTGCAGCTCCAGCCACCGCGCGCCGCAGGTTCGCAGCCAGCGGCGGGCCGGCACGCACGGCATAGACACCGCTGCGCGGATGGGGTGCGTCCACCCGCGCGGCCACATCGCCGACCGCAAACACCGCCGGGTGTGAAGTGCTCTGCAGCGTGGCGCCGGTGTTCACAAAACCACGCTCGTCCAGCGCCAGGCCACTGCCCTGCAACCAGGCCGGGGCTTCGGCGCCGGTGGCCAACACCGCCGCGTCGCAAGCCAGCCGCGCGCCGCTGCCGTGCAGCATCACACAGCCAGCCTGCACCTCGGCCACGGTGTCGCGAAAAACCGTGATGCGCTGGCGCTGCAAAGCAGCCGCGGCCATGTGCATCACCGCGGGCGCATAGCCCTCCAGCGGTTCACCACCACCGGTGACCAGCGCCACCCGTGCTGCCGGCATGCGATCGCCTGCATCACTAACTTCAAAACGGTGCTGCATAGCCATCGCCAGTTCAACACCAGCCGCACCCCCGCCCACGACCACGATGTTCAGCGCCCGTTGCTGCGCCAGCGCCAGCAGTTCGTCGAACAAACGCACAAAGTGTTCGATCGGGCGCACAAAGAGCGCATGTTCACGTGCGCCGGGCAGCCGCGTGCGGTCCATCACTGCGCCGGTGTCCAGGCTCAAGAAGTCGTAGCGCAGACGTTCACCGTCGACCAGCTGCACCGTCTGGGCTGCGGTGTCCAGCGCCACCGCCGCGCTCTGCACCATCGCCACCCCGGCAGCCTGTGCCAGCGGCGGCAACGTGATGGCGCATTGCTCGGTTCGGTAGTGCCCGGCCACCAGGCCGGGCACCATGCCGGAATACAGCTGCCGCGCATGGGGCGTGACCAGCAGCACGTCACAGCCCACGATGGGCTGGCGCGCCAGCTCGGCCAGCACATGCACATGCGCATGGCCACCACCCAGCAAGACCAGTCGCTTTTTCATGCCCGCTCGTTCAGCCCCGCTGGTTCAACCTCAGGGCACCCAGCGCAGCGCCGCAACATGGGCCACCGAGGTGTTGCCGGTGTTGTCGGCGTCGCCGGCCACGATCAAGGCCAGCAGCGGCGGTGGGGCCGGCGCTTCGTCGCCAAAGGCGCGTTTGAAATCGGCAACCACGTCGCGGCTTTCTTCAAACCAGGTGTTCAGCGCCTCGTCTTGCGGGCGCAGCACGATGTAACGCACACGGCGGGTGTAGGCGTTGTCCAGCACCTGGCCCACCGCGGCGCTGCCACCCCACAGCCAACACAAGGTGGCGGCGGGCAGGTGTTCACCGCTGCGCGAACGGGCCAGGCGCAGCAGTTGCCGTTCAACGAAGGGCACACGGGACAGTGGCAGGTCGAAGCTGACGCACACTTTAGCCGCCAGGTCGTCACCGCCTTTGGTGCTGACGTCAGACCCGGCATTGGCTTGCTGCACGCGCCACGCCCAGCTCAGGCGGCTGGGCACCGCACCGCCTGCAGGTTCAAACACGAGGTTGCCATAGGAACCCTTGGCTTCGATGCGCAGGGCCGGCCGGCCGGCCACCGTGTCTGCGCTGTACCGCGTGATGGGGGCCTTCTGCTGCGGCAAAGTGACGACACGCCAGCCAGCGCCTATTTGCCCGCCTTGCACCAGCGCAGGCAGCATCACCAAGGCCTGCAAACCCGGCGGCGGCACGGCGGCGGCGGGCTCGGCAACCGGGGCCCCGGCGCTGGGCTGCGCCAGCGCGGCAAATGCTGCGCTGCTGAACACCAACCCCGCAAGCCGAGTCAGAAACGAGCTGTGCAAACTCTCAACCCCAAGAGTGGTGTGGAGGTCATTCATGGTCCGGGGCGCTGCCCTGCATCATGAATGTTAGTGCTTCCATCACCATTCACCCCCGGCGCCAGGTGTGCAGCCGTTCCACCCACTTCAGCAGCGCCAGCGGTTGGTGGGCACGTTTCCATTCGCCGGCCGCATATTTGTTGGCTTCGGCCAGCGTGGGATAGGTGTGGATGGTGCCCAGAATCTTGTTCAAGCCGAGGCCGTGTTTCATCGCCAGCACATATTCGGCTAACAAATCACCTGCGTGCACACCGACGATGGTGACGCCCAGAATCTTGTCTTTGCCCGGCACGGTCAACACCTTCACCCAGCCGTGCGCAGCGCTGTCGGCAATGGCCCGGTCCAGGTCGTCGATGCCGTAGCGGGTGACCTCAACAGCCACACCTTTTTCTTTCGCCTCTTGTTCGTTCAAACCGACACGCGCCACTTCGGGGTCGATGAAAGTGGCCCAAGGGATGACGCTGTAGTCGGCTTTGAACTTCTTGAAGGTGCCAAACAGGCCGTTGACCGCCGCATACCAGGCCTGGTGTGCGGCGGTGTGCGTGAACTGGAAGGGGCCCGCCACGTCGCCGGCCGCCAGGATGTTCGGGACCAGCGTCTGCAGGTATTCGTCGGTGACCACCGTGCGCTGCGTCGGTATGCCCAATTCTTCAAGACCAAAACCCTGCAACCGCGCCACCCGGCCCACCGCGCACAGCAACACGTCGAAGGCGATGCGTTTTTCCTGGCCGCCGGCCTCGACGATGATGAATTTGTCGTCGCCCACTTTTTCGCAGCGCAGCGCCTTGTGGCCGGTGAGCACCTGCACGCCGTCAGCTTCCAGCGCTTGTTGTGCATACGCCGACACGTCTTCGTCTTCGCGAATCATCATGCGCGGCGCCATCTCCACCTGCACCACCACACTGCCCAAGCGCGCGAAGCTTTGCGCCAGTTCACAGCCGATGGGGCCACCGCCCAACACCACCAGCCGCTTGGGTTGCACGCGCAAACCCCACAGCGTGTCACTCGTCAGGTAGCCCACGTCGTTCAAACCCGGCAGCGGCGGCACAAAAGGCATGGCGCCGGTGGCAATCACGATGCTGCGCGTGGACAGGGTCTGCGTGCTGCCGTCTTCTTTGGTGATTTGCACATGCCAGGGGTCGATGATCTTGGCGCTACCGATCTGCACGTCCACGCCCAGGCTCGAATAACGCTCGACAGAGTCGTGCGGTTCGATCTCTTTGACAACACGCGCGATGCGGTCCATCACCTGTGCGAAGTCGAGCGCGTATTCAGCGCGCTGGATGCCGTAGTCGGCGCTGCGCTTCATCT
This sequence comes from Betaproteobacteria bacterium, assembly GCA_043760045.1. GTDB lineage: Bacteria > Pseudomonadota > Gammaproteobacteria > Burkholderiales > Burkholderiaceae_C > Rubrivivax. Next base: position 592 of record JAYUPP010000282.1, on the reverse strand, counting down.
GGCGCGCCAGCGTGGCGGTTTTGATCAGCGCCTTGCTGGGCACGCAGCCGTAGTTCAGGCAGTCACCGCCCATCTTGTGTTTTTCAACCAGCGTGACCTTGGCTTTCACGGCGGCGGCAATGTAGGACGTGACCAGGCCCGCAGCACCCGCGCCAATGACCACCATGTTGCGGTCGTACTGTTTGGGTTTTTTGTCGGCCCACTTTGCGTACACCCGCCGCGCCTTGATGGCGTCGAGAATTTTCTTGGCCACCAGCGGAAACAAACCCAGCAGCACAAAACTGCCCAGCAGGCCGGGCGACAAGATGCCTTTGAGCGAATCGATGCGCGCCAGCTGCGTGCCCGCGTTCACAAACACCAGCGTGCCGGCCAGCATGCCGAGCTGGCTGACCCCATAGAACGTGGTCGCTTTCATCTTCGTCAAACCCATCAGCAGGTTGTTGACAAAGAAGGGAAACACCGGCACCAGGCGCAGTGTGAACAGGTAAAAGGCGCCTTCCCGTTCAACGCCTTTGTTGATGTCGGCCAGCCGCGCGCCAAAGCGCGCATTGACGCTGTCACGCAGCAAATAACGCGACACCAGCATGGCCAG
>JAYUPP010000281.1:0-3361 GCA_043760045.1 Betaproteobacteria bacterium | reverse complement strand
GTTTGAAGAAGTGGTGCTCGCTGCTGCGCAACACGGGCGTGGCGCCGCTGAGTGTGGAAACCGGGTTCTTTAAATCGGTGGGTGCGTAGACGGCGCCGCATTCTTCGCAGTTGTCGCCATACTGGTCCGCTGCACCGCAATTCGGGCAGTTGCCTTTGATGAAGCGGTCGGCCAGGAACATGCCTTTTTCGGGGTCGAAATACTGTTCCACGCTGCGCGTGGCAATCAGGTTGGCAGCGCGCAGCTTGCGGTAGATGTCTTGCGCCAGCGCGTGGTTTTCAGGCGCGTCGGTGGAATGCCAGTGGTCGAACGCGATGTGAAAACCGTCCAGGTAAGGCTTGCGCCCGGCGCCGATCTGGGCCACATAAGCCTGCGGCGTGATGCCCGCTTTTTGCGCGGCAATCATGATGGCCGCGCCGTGGGTGTCGTCGGCGCACACGAAGTTCACCTCATGGCCCAACATGCGCTGCAGCCGCACCCAGGTGTCGGCCTGGATGTATTCCATGATGTGCCCGATGTGAAACGGGCCATTGGCGTAGGGCAGGGCGGTGGTGACGAACAGTTTGCGGCTCATGGCGTTGATTCTAGGGAAGCGGGGTGCACATTCGGGTTGCCGTCAGGGTGGGCGCCCGGGATGGCAACGTCGGCCGGCTAGACTCATGGGCTGCCCCATCTTCAACCGCCAACCACCATCACACCATGTCAACAGCCCCCACCGAAAGTGCACTGCTCGAAGCCCTGAAGACCGTGGTTGACCCCAACACCGGCAAAGACTTCGTCGGCAGCCGCGCCATCAAGAACCTGCGGGTGGAAGACGGCGACGTGAGCCTGCAGCTGGAAATGGGCTACCCCGCCAGGAGCCAGCATGCGGCCCTGCGCAAAGCGCTGATTGCCGCGGCGCGCACCGTGCCCGGTGTGGCCAACGTCAGCGTCGAGATCGTCACCCAGATCAGAACGCACGCCGTGCAGCGCGGCGTGCAGCTGCTGCCGCGCGTGAAAAACGTCATCGCGGTGGCTTCGGGCAAAGGCGGCGTGGGCAAAAGCACCACCACCGTCAACCTGGCCTTGGCGCTGGCTGCAGAAGGTGCCAGCGTGGGCATTCTGGATGCCGACATCTACGGCCCCAGCCAGCCCATGATGATGGGCCTGAGCGGCCGCCCTGAAAGCGAAGACGGCAAGAGCATTGAGCCGCTGGAAAATTACGGCGTGCAGGTCATGAGCATCGGCTTCCTGATCGAACCCGACCAGGCCATGATCTGGCGCGGCCCGATGGCCACGCAGGCGCTTGATCAACTGCTGCACCAAACGCTGTGGCGCGAACTGGACTACCTGTTGATCGACATGCCCCCGGGCACCGGCGACATTGCGTTGACGCTGAGCCAGCGTGTGCCGCTGACGGGGGCCGTCATCGTGACCACGCCGCAAGACATAGCGCTGCTGGACGCCCGCAAGGGCCTGAAGATGTTTGAAAAGGTGGGCGTGCCGATTTTGGGTATCGTGGAAAACATGGCCGTTTACAGCTGCCCCAACTGCGGCCACACCGAACACATTTTTGGCGCTGATGGCGGCAAAAAGATGGCGGCCGACTTTGGCGTGGACTACCTGGGCGCGCTGCCGCTGACCATGGCCATACGCGAACAAGCCGACAGCGGCCGCCCCACAGTGGTGGCCGACCCCGACAGCGAGGTGGCGGGTTTGTACAAAGCCGTGGCGCGGCAGGTGGCGGTGAAGATTGCGCTGAAGGCGAAAGACTTTTCGGCGAAGTTTCCGACGATCAGTGTGTCGAAGGGCACCTGAAGCTCGGCCAGGCAGCGCGTGGTTTGCTAACGGTTGGCGTGCATGGCATGACCGGTTGCGCGCCAGCCGGGTGCTTGCGCTGAGTTTCAAAGACAGGCCGGCGTGCGCCTCCTGGCGTCTTACGCCCGGTGGGCGTTGCGCTGCAAAACATGGATGCGCTTGCGTTGCGGCCTGACTGAGCCTGTTTGAGTCTGTTTGAGCCTGTTTGAGCCGGGGTGACAGCAGTAAACCGCCCCCGTGCGTTTGAAAATTCCCCTGCGCATTGCCGTGTGCGACCCGATGGACGCCGCTGAACAGCTGCGCTAGTCTCTTTGCACACACTGCCCTGGCAAACACAGGGCGTGCAGGGAGAAAACATGCAGCAGCAGCAGCAGCCGGCGGCGCAGAGCACCACGCGCGTGATCAAGAAAATCGATCCCCAGGCCCCTGGTGCCCGCCGCTGGGCCGAAACCTATGGCCAAAAATTGGTTTGCGTGCGCTACAGGGTAGACCCTGAGCGACAACGTCGGTTGACCACAGTGGAAATAGTCGTAGATGAGGCGCCCACTTTGAACAGCGTTCGAGTAGGCGTTCGGGTGGCCTGGGGCGAAAAAGAACTGGGCCGTGCAGTGCGCAATGGCGGTGGCACTTGGGACCCCAGTGCCAAGGTGTGGACGATGACCTTGGGCCAAGCCAAGACCATGGGTCTTTTGGACAGGATCGTGACTGGAGCTGCGAAATGACTCTGACCTGTCTAGATATGGACATGACTTGTCGTGGACGGGTGCGATATTGGAATGTTCGGTATTTGGATGGGTTGGTGTTGGTAAACGTACGTTAGGCGTCAGAACCGCAACCCCACGCGCTCGAACATCGAAAGGCACTATTGTGACTTCGCAAGATGGATTTCCCACGGATCCCTTAATTGTAGGCACTATCCTCACGTACAGTCTGGAAGAAGAAGCGAAGTACGCGAAGTCTACCGGTAGGGACCCGCGCGAAGTTGCACTCGTGGACGCAGCCGGCCTTACGTGGGGAAACTATGAGAACGAGCGCTTCTACTTATACGCTTCAGCCTTTGCATTCTCGATAGAACAGTTCTTTGGAAACACCGTGCGCGCTCAACGCCTCGACGAAGGTTTCCATTCAGTCTGGAAGCGAGCGGCGGCTGCCTCCAGCGGCCAACAGCAGATGTATGAGCAGTTTGAAGCACGAAGACGCCTGTATATTCTCGCAGCTCGAGCCGACTCGGCACAGTTGCAAGGTATCGACCCAGATGCTACATATTTCTACAAGACAGATTACCTATTCGGGGACTATCTGATTCAGAAGTCGTCGATGGGTACAAATTCAGAGTCACCCTGTCGGATGCTCGCCATGGCTCTCGGTCAAGCATTCTGGCGGTCTCACATAGCGTCGGCCAAAACAGTGTTTACACGAGCAGGTTTCTTGCAATGAGCCGTACCGCCGTACCTTCAGCGCTGACGCCTAACCCTTCGTTCGAGGCGAGGCCCAACGGCAGGCCACCAGGCCCGGGCCGGTGGTACGCGGTACATTTTCACCGGCCCGGGCCTGGCGTCCTGCC
>JAYUPP010000280.1:0-3372 GCA_043760045.1 Betaproteobacteria bacterium | reverse complement strand
AAGAGCAGGCCACCGACACCACACGCTACCCGCTGAATGCAGTGACACAGCGGCCGATGGCGATGTACCACTCGTGGGATTCACAAAACGCCTGGCTGCGGCAGATCCATGCGCACAACTTCTTGTTCGTCAACACCGCCACCGCGTCAGCCGCCGGCATTGCCGATGGCGGCTGGATGTGGGTGGAGTCACCCTCCAGCAAGGTGCGATGTTTGTGCCGCACCTCAGAGGCGGTGGAGCCCGGCACGGTGTGGACCTGGAACGCCATCGGCAAGGCTGCGGGTGCGTGGAATTTGGCGCCCGATGCCAACGAATCGCGAAAAGGTTTTCTGTTGAATCACCTGATACGCGAAGAGCTGCCCACCAGCAACGGCGGCACCATTTCCAACAGCGACCCCATCACCGGCCAGGCCGGGTGGTACGACGTGCGCGTGCGCATCTACCCGGCCGGGCCTGAAGAACAGCCCATCACTTGGCCGCAGGCGGGTGCTGCGATGACGATGGTGCCCGGCATGGCGGCAGCGCCCAAACGGCGCAGTTGGATGGCGGGGCTGGGATTGGGTAAGTTCTTGGAGGGCAAGCCATGACCCAGCTTGCGTTGGTCATCGACCTCAATGTCTGCGTCGGCTGCCACGCCTGCGTGACCAGCTGCAAACAGTGGAACACCTCGGGCGCGGCCGGCCCGCTGACTGACGACAGGCCTTACGGCGCCGACCCCACCGGCACCTTTTTCAACCGCGTGCAAACCTTCGAGGTGGGCGAATACCCTAACACCCAGACGGTGCACTTCCCAAAAAGCTGCTTGCATTGCGAAGACCCGCCCTGTGTGCCGGTGTGCCCCACCGGCGCCAGCTACAAACGCGCTGAAGACGGCATCGTGCTGGTGGACGTGGACAAATGTATAGGCTGCAAATACTGCGCCTGGGCTTGCCCCTACGGCGCGCGCGAAATGGACGACGAGCGCAAGGTGATGAGCAAGTGCACGCTGTGTGTGGACCGCATCCACGATCAAGACTTGCCGGTGGCCGAACGCAAACCCGCCTGCGTGCTGGCCTGCCCGCCGAACGCACGTTTGTTTGGTGACGTGCACGACCCCGACAGCGACGTGTCGGTGGCCATCCGCGACCGCGCTGGCTACACGCTGATGCCCGAATGGAACACCCGCCCCGCCAACCACTACCTGCCCCGCCGCCGCACCGACTTGAAGGTGCATGCCGAAGATTTGGTGCGCGTGGACAACCCGCTGAAAATTGACGGCAAACAGCCTGAGCCGCCCTATCAGGGTGGTGGCCGCGAAGACTATGCAACTTGACCGGCGCCCATGAACCCCGCCTTCTCGGTCATCTTCCTCACCACGCTGTGTGGCACCGCGCAGGGTTTGTTCATCGCGCTGTGGGGCGCTGAACTGGCCGGTTTTGGTTATGACGCGCAAGAGCGCGGCTTCTTCGTGTTGGGCGGTGGCGTGGCGCTGGTGCTCACGGGCCTGGGCCTGGTGGCTTCGTTTTTCCACCTCGGCCGGCCCGAGCGCGCGTGGCGCACCGCCGCCATGTGGCGCACCTCATGGCTGTCGCGTGAAGTGATTGCATTGCCGGTTTTCATGCTGCTGCTGCTGCTGTGGACGGGGCTGCACTTCAGCGGGCGCAGCGGCACACTGGGGGTGGGTTTGCTGACAACCGTCGCCTGCATAACGCTGTTTGTCTGCACCGCCATGATCTACGCGTCGCTGCGTTTTTTGCAGGAATGGGCAAGTGCCTACACGCTGGTCAACTACACCCTGCTGGGCCTGGCCTCGGGCTTCACTTTGGCAGCCGCATTGTCTTCACATGGCCCGGCATTCAATGCCGTGCCCTTGACGCCCGCCTACGCCGCCGCAGCGCTGTTTTTCACGCTGGCCGGGCTGGTCAGCCGCAGCCTGTCGCTGCTGCGCAATGCCCGGCTGAAGCCGAAGTCCACGCTGCAAACGGCCATCGGCATCCGCCACCCAAAAGTGGTGCAACGGTCGATGGGTTTCATGGGTGGCTCGTTCAACACGCGCGAGTTTTTTCATGGCCGCACACCCGGCGCACTGCAGCGTGTGAAGTGGGGTTTCATCGGCGCTGCTTTTGTGTTGCCGCTGCTGCTGCTGTGGGCCGGCCTGCTGACGGGTGGGCCGGCGCTGTTTGGTTTTGCGTTCCTCGTTCAGTACCTGGGCCTGCTGGCCGAGCGCTGGTTTTTCTTTGCGCAGGCCAACCACCCGCAGAACTTGTATTACCAGGCGGTGTCTTGATGCGGCGTGGGGCAGCCGGAGTCGCAGTTTTTTCTGTTGCCGGCGCGGTGGCCGCTGCGCTGCTGCTGGCAGCCTGCGGCGCACAAGCCGCCGGCGTTGACGGCGCAGCGGTTGTGCAAGCCGCCGGTGCCGCCAGCACCCCACCCTGGTGGGTGTGGCCGCTGGCACTGTTTGCCGTCTGCTTCGTGATGGGCATCGTGGCGGTGCCGGCCGGCATCGGCGGCGGCACGTTGTTTGTGCCCATCGTCGGCAGTTTTTTCCCGTTCCATCTCGACTTCGTGCGTGGCGCTGGCCTGCTGGTGGCGCTGGCCAGCGCGCTGTCGGCCGGGCCGATGCTGCTGCGCGGCGGGCTGGCCAGTTTGCGGCTGGCGCTGCCGCTGGCGGTGCTGGCTTCGGCGTCTTCGATAGGCGGCGCCATGCTGGGCCTGGCGATGCCGGCCAACGTGGTGCAAACACTGCTGGGCGTGTTGGTGCTGGCCATCGTGGTGCTGATGTTCACGGCCAAGAAGTCTGAATTCCCCGACGTGCAGCAGCCCGATGCGCTGTCGCAGGCGCTGGCGCTGAACGGCATCTTCATCGACGGCGCGTCGGGCCGCGTGGTGCGCTGGCAGGTGCACCGCACGCTGCCGGGTTTGCTCATTTTTTTAGGCATCGGCGTGCTGGCCGGCATGTTTGGCATCGGCGCCGGCTGGGCCAATGTGCCGGCGCTGAACCTGCTGATGGGCGCACCGGTGAAGGTGGCCGCCGGCACGTCGGGGCTGGTGCTGTCGCTGGTGGATTCAGCCGCCGCCTGGGTCTACATCAACCGCGGTGCGGTGCTGCCGATGATTGCCGTGCCGTCAGTCGTGGGCATGATGTTGGGTGCGAAGATTGGCGCGCGGCTGCTGGGGGTGCTGAAGGGTGAAGTGGTGCGGCGGCTGGTGATAACGGTGCTGCTGTTTGCCGGTTTGCGGGCGCTGTTGAAGGGCCTGGGTGTGTGGCCATGAACCGCACGGCCACCCCCCAAGCCCCATCTGCGCTGCAAAACAAGGATGCTGTCTGATGCCGACCGACCCTGACCGCCCGGCCCAGCCGCGCACGGCCTTGCAGAGCACCGAACAGCTGCG
>JAYUPP010000279.1:0-3373 GCA_043760045.1 Betaproteobacteria bacterium | reverse complement strand
CCCAGAAACGGCGGTATTGCAGATTCGGCAACCAACGACGCTTGGTCTTGTTGTTGGCGTGCGAAACGTTGTTGCCCACCATGGGGCCCTTGCCGGTGACTTGACAGACGCGTGCCATGACGCTCTCCAGAAATGTTAGTTCGTTGCCGGTGCTCGTTGCTATCCGTCGGCACGTATTTTGGATGCCGTTTCCAGCAAAGCCAATGATTATAGCGTGAAGTTCAGAGCAATCCGCCGTTCGTGCGCCCTAAGCATCTTGCTGTTCCAGGAAACGCTGCGCATCCAGCGCCGCCATGCAGCCGGTGCCGGCGCTGGTGATGGCTTGGCGGTAGATGTGGTCTTGCACGTCGCCAGCGGCAAACACGCCGGGCACGCTGGTCATGGTGGCCATGCCGGCAAGGCCGGTGCGGGTGATGATGTAGCCGTCTTTCATCTCCAGCTGGCCTTTGAAGATGTCGGTGTTGGGCTGGTGGCCGATGGCGATGAAGCATCCTTTGAGGGTCAGGTCTTGCGTTTTGCCATCCTGCGTGCTGCGCAACCGCACACCCGTGACGCCCGTGCTGTCGCCCAGCACTTCGTCAAGTGTGTGCCACAGGTGCAGTTCGATCTTGCCGGCGGCCACCTTCGACATCACCTTGTCGATCAGGATGGCTTCAGCACGGAACTTGTCACGCCGGTGCACCAGGTGCACCTTGCTGGCGATGTTCGACAGGTACAGCGCTTCTTCAACCGCCGTGTTGCCGCCACCCACCACGCACACCGTGTCGCCACGATAGAAAAAACCGTCGCAGGTGGCGCAGCCGCTGACGCCTTTGCCCATGAAGGCCTGTTCGCTGGGCAAGCCCAGGTACTTGGCGCTGGCGCCGGTGGCCAGCACCAGGGCGTCGCAGGTGTAGCTGCCCGCGTCGCCGCTCAGTTTGAACGGGCGTTGGCTGAAATCAACCGCGTTGATGTGGTCAAACACGATGCGGGTGTTAAAGCGCTCGGCGTGTTCCAAAAACCGCTGCATCAATTCCGGGCCCTGCACGCCGGCCACGTCGGCGGGCCAGTTGTCCACGTCGGTGGTGGTCATCAATTGCCCACCCTGGGCCATGCCGGTGATCAGCATCGGCTGCAGGTTGGCGCGTGCTGCATACAGCGCGGCGGTGTAGCCAGCGGGGCCCGAGCCGAGGATCAGAACGCGGGCGTGTTGAGCGGTGTTTGGGGTCATGGGGAAACAGTGAGTTGAGCAATGAATCTGGGGCCCAGATGCGTGCCATTTCCAACGGAAACCAGCACTTTAATGGGCAGAATAGCTTGATTCTTGCAGACCCTGCGATGCGCCGTATGGGGTCGAAGTCGCAAGATTTCACTTCCACTGATTGAGGAGTTCTCCGATGTCGATGTTGTCCAACCTGGACCTGATCCGCCGCGTGCCCTTGTTTTCCATGCTCACCGTGGACCAGGCGCAGGCCATCGCGGACAGTGTGGTCAAACGCCGCTACCGGCGCGGTGAACTGGTGGTGGAACAGGGGCGCAAGAGCAACGCCCTGTTCATCTTGCTCAACGGCCGCGCCCGTGTGCTGACGGCCGACACACGCGGCCGCGAAGTCATTCTGGCGGTGCTGGAGTCGGGCGACTATGTGGGTGAGATGAGCCTCATCGACAACGAGCCGCATTCGGCCACCGTGCGTGCTGAAATCCAGACCGACATGCTGGTGCTGGCGCGCGCCGATTTCGCGCGCTGCCTGCCTGAGAATTCCACCCTGTCCTACGGCATCATGCGCGGCCTGGTGCGGCGCCTGCGCAATGCCGACCGCCAGATCGAGTCGCTGGCGTTGCTGGACGTTTACGGCCGCGTTGCGCGCACGCTGCTGGACATGGCTGAGGAAGTGGACGGCGTGAAGATCATCCGCCACAAGGTCAGTCGCCAGGACATGGCCAAGGTGGTGGGCGCTTCGCGCGAAATGGTCAGCCGGGTGATGAAAGACCTGGAAGAGCGGGGTGTCATCGAGACCCAGGACAACGGCTCGGTCATTCTCAAAGAACGCTTGCAGAACGACTGATTTCGATGCCGCATTGACGCTGGGCCTGGCCTGCCTGCGCGTGGCTGCGTGTGCCGGCCGGGCACTGCAGCGGGCCGACGTGGATAAGGCGCCGCCTTCGCGCCGCCATCGTGTGGCCCTCGCGCCTTCATAGCGCCGCCGTCGCGCCGCCGCCGGGCCATCCTTCACAATGGCGGCATGAGTTTTCCACTGGGTTCTTTGCGCGCTGATGGCGCGGCCGTCACGTCTGAAGCTGGCGCTGCGCTGGCCACAACCGACGGCCCAAGCCGCCTGCGTCAACAAGCGCTGTTGATGGCAACTGCACTGGCCTGGCTGCTGCTGCTGCTGGCCTTGGCAACACACCACGCCGACGACACGGCCTTCACCACTTCGGGCAGCCACGCCACGCTGCATAACAAAGCGGGTGTGCTGGGTGCACGCGCCTCAGACGGGCTTTTGTTCTTGTTCGGCTTTTCCGCCTGGTGGCTGATACCGGTGGCCCTGCGCGCCTGGTTGAAAACACTGGCGGGCCTGGTGCGTGGCCCCGAGCCCGCACCGGCGGCACCGCGCTGGCCGTTCTGGCTGGGCCTGGTGCTGCTGCTGGGCGCCAGTTGCGCGCTGGAATGGACCCGCCTGTACCGCTGGGAAAGCCTGTTGCCGGGGCATGCCGGCGGTGTGCTCGGCTACGCGCTGGGCGGCACGTCGATGCGCTTGCTGGGCTTCGCCGGCTCGGGTGTGTTGTGGATTGCGTTGCTGGTGGTGGGGGTGTCGCTGGCAATGCGTTTTTCCTGGGTGCGCGTGGCCGACACCATCGGCGCGCGGCTCGATGGCCTGCGTGCACGCCGCGCCGATCTGCGCGAACAGCAGGCCGACCGTCGCCTGGGCGAAGTGGCCTTGCAAGAGCGCCAGGACTTGGTGCAGGAACTGCAGCAGGAAGAACAAATACAGCCGCACCAGCCGCTGGTCATCGCGCCGGTGCTGACCGATATCGTGCCTTCACCGCGCCTGGCCAAAGAACGCCAGAAGCCGCTGTTTGCCGAGTTGAGCGACACCAAATTGCCGCAGGTGGACCTGCTGGACGGCGTGAGTGCGCGCCAGGAAACGGTGAATGCCGAGTCGCTGGAAATGACGTCGCGGCTGATCGAAAAAAAGCTGAAGGACTTTGGTGTTGAAGTGCGCGTGGTGGCGGCTTCCCCTGGCCCGGTGATCACGCGTTATGAAGTGGAGCCGGCCACCGGCGTGAAAGGCTCGCAGGTGGTGAACCTGGCGCGTGACCTGGCGCGCTCGTTGTCGCTCGTCAGCATCCGCGTGTTGGAGGTGATACCCGGCAAAAACACGATGGCGCTTGA